>JANLSA010000569.1:0-1854 GCA_031362085.1 Bacteroidota bacterium
TGAATAAAGCATATTTATTAACAGGTGGAAATATCGGCAACCGGGAAGGGCACCTTGCAACAGCAAGGGAATTTATCAACCAGCAATGCGGCAATATCAGCAAAACATCGTCATTATATGAAACGGCAGCCTGGGGCAAAACAGATCAGCCGGCATTTCTGAATCAGGCACTGGAAGTTGAAACCCCATTAAATGCAAGGCAATTGATGCGCCATATCCTGAAAATAGAAAAACAGATGGGGCGGCTAAGAAAAGAAAAATATGGCCCCCGCATTATTGATATTGACATGCTGCTGTTCAATACTGAAAAATATAACTATCACTTTCTCAAACTTCCCCACCCGGAAATGCACAACCGGCGTTTTGCCCTGCTGCCGTTGGCAGAGATAGCCCCACATGCTATTCATCCGGTTTTTAATAAAACTATCAGTCAACTGCTGGAAGAGTGTGCGGATAAATTAGAAGCAAAAAAAATCACGGATTAAATGGATAATACAAAAGGATTACACGGATTTATCCACAACATATTCCTGACTCCTGTTACAACTGTCATTTAAGTTATTTTGCAATCCCGATACGACTATTGACTATTGACTACATGAACTATCACTTCATCACCATAGAAGGAAATATTGGTGCCGGAAAAACCACACTGGCCCATTTATTATCCAAACATTACAATGCCCGGTTAATACTGGAAGAGTTTGCCGACAATCCTTTTCTTCCCAAGTTTTATGAAAACCCCGGGCAATACGCTTTTCCGCTGGAGTTGTTTTTTATGGCTGAACGCTTCAAACAGCAAAAGGATTTGCTGCAACAAAAAGATATGTTCCAGACTGTCACCATCTCCGATTATCTTTTTACCAAATGCCTGCTCTTTGCCAAAGTAACTTTGCCGGATGATGAGTTTCGTTTGTATCAACGCCTGTTCGAAATTATCCACCAGCAATTAGCACAACCTGATTTATTAATTTATTTACATGCCCCCGTAAATAAATTACAGGCTAATATCAAAAAACGTAACCGTCCTTACGAACAAAATATATCCGACGATTATTTATTTAATATCCAGGAAACCTACACACACTACATCAAACAGCACAATATCAAGACACTTTTTATAGATGCCAGCAATGCCGATTTTCCTGGCAATGAAAAACACCTGCAAGCGGTTTTTGATGCACTGGAGAAAGATTATGATGACGGACAGCATTACCTGTCGCTGCCATAAAGACATTTAGTACAGCAGTAAACTCCCATTGAAAATTGAGTATTGGATATTGAGTATTTGACGAGAAATATTCAATATACAATGCTCAACAAACAATTACAAGGTATAGAATCGGGGTCTGCATTATCTTTGTCATAATGCAGGAAAATTCCCCCGTTACACAATTAACCAACGACGCATTCGCAGCAGTTCGCATACCGGAATTTAAAAATCTAATGCTGGGCAGGTTTACGTTCATTATGTCGCTGAGGATGATGAGTACGCTGGTGGGCTGGTGGGTATATGAACTCACCAACGATCCATTGGCCATCGGTCTTGTCGGGTTATCAGAATTTTTACCTGCTTTTTCATTCGCCTTATATGCCGGCCATGTAATTGATAAAAGTGAAAAAAGGAAACTAATGCTCACCGGCGTTTGCTTTTATACACTGGCAGCGTTGTTATTATTATTATTTTCCACTAATTATATCACCAACCATTTCAGTGGCTACACCATTGCTATCGGCATCTATGCGGTAATATTTTGTACAGGTATTGTTCGTTCCTTTACCGGGCCTACTTTTTCTGCCATGCTGGCTTCGCTGGTACCCCGCCAGATATTACAAAATGCTACCACCTGGAAC
>JANLSA010000009.1:0-2245 GCA_031362085.1 Bacteroidota bacterium
ATAAAGCCTCACTATCATACAAACAAAACAATCTTAGCTTCAGTTTTGCGGCTACTTCTTTTCTTAATGAAAAGCAGGTGATGTATAGTTATCGCCTGCGGGGTGGAAGTAACAATCAATGGTCAGAGCTATCAAACAATGCAACTGTTTCTTTTATTGATCTTCATCCGGGTGATTACCGCCTGGAGATAAAGGCAAATTTCCCTGCACATCATTACCCTGAACAAATCATCAGCTATAATTTTTCAATAGCCCCTGCATGGTGGCAAACATGGTGGTTCAGAACTGTGATGGGATTATTGATTATTGTATTATTAATTATTGGTTTTAGATTTTATTACCGGCGTAAACTGGAAAAACAAATGGCGTGGCTGGAGAAACAACAGGCTATCGAAAAAGAGAGAACAAGAATTGCTACTGATATGCACGACGATCTTGGCGCTGGTTTGTCACGGATAAAATTTTTAAGTGAAACCATCGGGATAAAAAAACAACAACAGCAGCCAATTGATGAAGAAGTGACAAGTATCAGGAATTACAGCCATGAAATGATCGATAAGATGGGTGAAATAGTATGGGCATTAAATGAGAAAAATGATACCCTCAGTGATCTACTCTCCTATACCCGTGCTTATACAGTGGAATATCTTTTCGAATATGGGATAGAATGTCATATGGAATTTCCAGATTATTTTCCTTCTGTTTTTGTAAGTGGCGAATTCCGCAGGAATATTTTCCTGATCATTAAAGAAGCCTTGCACAATGTGGTGAAACATTCCCGGGCTACAAATGTTTTGCTCTCAATTCATGTAAACCATCAGTTATCCATCCAGTTAAAAGATAATGGAACCGGCTTTGATAAAAATAATTTACGGCCCTTCAGCAATGGATTGTCAAATATGCAGTCGAGGGCAAAAGAAATTGGAGGGAAACTTGAAGTAATAAATAGCGAAGGAACTCTAGTAAACCTTGTAATTCCATTGCGTGTATAACTTTTGTTCTATTGGTTTATAAAACACAAAAAACTACTTTTAGAAACACATGAGTATCACTTTGGCGATAGTGGAAGACCTGGATGAAGTAAGAGATGGTTTAAAAAACTTTATTTCACTCAGCAGTGATTTTAAAATATTAGACACATTTAAAACTGCCGAAGAAGCTTTATATGATATTCCCAAACTTCAACCGGATATTGTTATCATGGACATCAGCCTGCCAGGTATGAATGGCATTGAATGTATAAAACAGGTAAAAGATAAAAGCCCGGGTACACAGTTTATGATGTTTACTGTTTATGAAAATGATGAAAAAGTATTTGAAGCATTAAAAGCCGGCGCTTCCGGTTATCTGTTAAAAAACACAGGGCTTGTTCAGTTGATTGAATCATTAAAGGAATTATACAATGGCGGCAGCCCGATGAGTGCAAACATTGCCCGTAAACTGGTAACTGTATTCAGAGATAAAGAAAAAATAATCGGGCCTGTTGAAACACTATCTCCCAGGGAAAATGAAATTCTCCAACTACTTTCAAAAGGATTGCTTTATAAAGAAATCGCCAACCAACTTTCCATTTCTGTAGCAACAGTTCGCCAGCATATACATCATATTTATGAAAAACTGCATGTACAAAACCGAACCGAAGCCATAAATAAAGCTTTTGGAAAAAATTAATTTATCCATCTTCAACCAATAACTTTCGTTCTATTGTCCCGTGGCAGTTTGCATGCTAACTTTCTTTTCTTTTTTACCGCTACTAAAAACTCAAAATTTTATTGCCATGAAAAGAGCAATCACATTAATTGTATGTCTTACGGCAACTTTATTTATGCATGGACAAATTTTAAAAAAAATAACTGACCGGGCAAAAAATCGTGTTGAAAACAAAACAAATGAAAAAGTGGATACAAAAGTGGATCAAACTGTGGATTCTGTATTCAGTAAAACAGAAAAGGGAATCAAGGATGCTACCAAAGGAAAGGGGGATAGTACTCTGAAAGAGGGAAATGGAAATAATTCCGAACCTGATAAACCTGCTTCCATAAAAGCCTACAGCAAATACGATTTTGTACCCGGAGAAAAAATAATTGTATACGAAGACTTTGCCCAGGATGCTGTTGGTGATTTCCCAGATAAATGGAATACCAATGCTTCGGCAGAAATAGTAACTATTGAAACCTTGCAGGGAAAATGGCTTAAGATCAGTAAGCAGGGCGTCTTCATGCCAGATTTTATTGATTCTCTTCCT
>JANLSA010000021.1:0-2113 GCA_031362085.1 Bacteroidota bacterium
TGAACATTATAAAAAAATGAACGATGAGAGAGAAGGAAATACTTGAACAGGCAATCAGGCAATTTAATGCTATTACAGGGGCGGCACTGGAGGAGTTACCTGCAAAAAAGCTGGTAAACAAGGCTGATACTGTAGCAGAGCTTCGGTTTGGCAAACTGAAAACCCAGTTCTGGGTAGAAATCAAAAATGAAATACGCGAACAAAACTTACATGGTATTCTGAACCAGGTAAAAAAAAATCCCGCAGAATGGTTGCTGATCTGCCAGTATATTCCAAAACCCATTAAAGAAGAGTTAAAGAACAGGGCTATCAATTACCTCGAAACAGCAGGTAATTGTTTCATCCGGAAAGATGGATTGTTCTTCTATATCAATGATAAAGCAGTAACAAAACACAGGCAACCAAAAGAAGGGAGATTATGGAAACAGGCCGGATTAAAATTTCTGTTTGGAATTTTAATTAAGCCGGAATTGTTGAACACGCCTTACCGGGCTATAGCAGAAATTACTACGGTTGCATTAGGTAATATTGGTCCTTTCATAGAAGAATTAAAAGAAGAAGGCTATGTAAAAGACGGCGTGGATAATGGAAAAACATTTTTGCTGCTGGAAAACAAAGAAATGCTGCGAAACAAATGGGTGGAATTGTTTAATGCTGTGTTGAAACCAAAATTGAAACAGGGTAGATTCCGGTTTCTAAATAAAAATGATTTACAAAACTGGCAAGAAACTACAGAAGCAGCAAATGGTAAATTTTATTGGGGGGGAGAACCGGCAGCTGCCTTGCTTACAGGTTATTTGCATCCTGAGTTTTTTACCATTTATACTAAAGCACCAAAAACGGATATAATGAAACATCTTCGGTTAGTTCCTGATAAAAATGGTAACGTGGAAATAGTTGATATTTTCTGGAACCCAATAATCCTGGATTATTTAACTAAGAACAAACAAACGGTTCCGCCATTACTGGCCTATGCTGAATTAATCACCAGCCTCGACAGCAGGAACCGCGAAACCGCGGAACGCATAAAACAAAAATATCTTGCCTGAACCAGTTGACATATTCCATCCTTCGGTTTCCGAAATGCTGAAAGCCATGGAAAATATATTCCGTGAGTTTGGCCTTGACTATTTCCTGGTTGGTGCTTTAGCAAGGGATATCAGGTTATCATCACATAAAGATTTTACAGCAAAGCGAAAAACAAAAGATATAGATATTGCCGTGATGTTGGATGACGAAGAACAATTCTATGCCATTAAAGATGCATTGGTGGCAACCGGTGATTTTGAAGAAAGTGAATACAAAGCAATTAAACTGATCTATAAAGGAGGAATAGAAGTTGACCTGTTACCTTTTGGTGAAATAGAGAATGAAGAACGGGAACTGCAACTCAGCCGTCATGCACTGCTGGTAATGGATATGAGCGGCTTTAAAGAAGTGCATCCCTTTGTTGATACACTTACCATAGCGGAAGGTCTTACATTAAATGTATGTACGCTGGAAGGATTAGTGATATTAAAGTTGATTGCTAATGATGACAACCCTGCCCGAACAAAAGACATTACCGATATTGAACATTTTCTTGAAATCTATTTCGAACTGAACAGCGATGAAATTTATAGCGGGTATCTTGATATAATGGATATATACAATACAGGCAGCAGTATTTACCTGCCATTAGTATCAGCAAGAGTAACAGGAAGAAAAATGAAAACTATTTTATCGGGGCATGATGAAACAACAGAACATATTAAAACCATATTAAACAAAAGACCAGTGGCCACCTGGCAGGCAATGCTGGATGGTATGAATGATGAGTAACAGACCTGCACATGGATAAAAAGTATTTTATTCAACTTTCCATATCCTTATTGCAAGGCCAACCTGACTAGGGTTGGCTTTTTATGTTTAAGTAGAGAAACTTGAAATCAAAACAGGATTAGGCTCGTATAGGGTTCGGTAATTCTGCCCAACTTTTCCTATTTTGTGAGATAAACTTCTTCCACCATTGAACCAAAACCCCGAACAACTGGCCCGTGATAAAATAGACTCCGATCTCATCCGGAGTGGCTGGCTTATTCAGGATAAATCAAAAATCAATCTCAATGCTGGT
>JANLSA010000032.1:0-13281 GCA_031362085.1 Bacteroidota bacterium
TTTGTAATTGAATATTTAAAATGCGTTGCGTCAGGTTTTACAGAATATTGCACATTAAATTTTGAACCTGCAGGTAAAGCTTTCTGATCCAGATTAAAGATGTTCCATTTTTTATTAAAATAATAAACACCGATGAGGTGAGGGTTTAAATTTACTCCTCCGTCAAGTATAGGTGTTACAAATAGTATGGCATCAGGATTATTATTGAGTTCCGGAATATCAAGCTGTGTACAATCACCATTGCAGCTAATGTTAGCTTTGGTAGCAGTATGTATAAATTGTTGCTGTGCGGTGCTACTTAAAGCAGTTAGTAATAGTAAAGCTGCTAAAAATAAATTCAGATGTTGAAATTGTTTTTTCATTTTACATATTTTTTTATCATTTTCTTCTATGCGTTAAAATCTTACAGATGATAAAAGCCATCATCAGTTACAACTATCACGCCTCCACACAAACTTTACTCTGCAACCTCCTGGAATTGCAGCCCATGGTTTCCAGGTAAAATCTATGTTTGTATGAACACCCAAAATTTTTGCTTTTGCAAACGTGATAGGCTTGGTTTTATAAATATCTCCAACTTTTATTCTTAAGGTTGTATTGAGTTCGAGTGTATTGTAATGTGTTGAACTTTGAGGTATGCCTATCATTTTCCACCAATTGACAAGAGCGTTATGGTGGTCCCGTCCGGGTATAAGAATAAACTCTACTTCACTACTATGAACAACATTATATTCAATGGTGAATTCTATTTCATCGCAATCGTCGCCAGTCTCTAATACTCCTGTAGCAGTAGCTGGTGTTGGTGGAAAAGGATAAACTTGTTTTGCAAATGCCTTGTCTATTTCTGAAAGATTGGTATTCCTGGTAAAGGAAGATCCGTCAGTGGTTAGTTCTGGCGGAAAGAAAAAGTGCATGATAGAAAGTCTGTCATAGGTGGAAGAGTTAATTTTCGTTTGGGAATATGTGCTGAATATTTCTTCGTTTACTCTTCCGGAGCTCCAGTTTCTGGGAGACGCCGCAAAAAAACTAAATACTTTATCTCTATCCCAGGGAATACCTGCAGTTGGGGCCTTGTGTTCATCAATAAAACCGAGGGCATGACCAAATTGATGCAATATAACTCTTCTGATTTCTGATTCTTCGGTGTTATCCCATATTGAACCTAAATTCATCGTTTTTTCTCCAGTTAAATTACGACTAGCTTCTCTTCCTATCCAGGACCAATCGAGACCATCATCTTGAAATCCCACTACGATCTGTGCCTTTGTTATATCATTAGGCGGGTCATTAATAAATACAAAATGTATATTGGCATAAGTCTCCCACTCTTTTACATATTGCTTTACCTTATTTTTCATAATGATACTTGCGTCACCTAAGAAACCGACACGAATGCCTTCACCGGGCGCCCACATTAAATTGGTAACACCGCTAAGAGGTTGCGTAACGGTTGATACGGGTTCAAGCTCACCGTTCGATTTTATTTTTGGAATAACGGGGTAAGGAGTAAATGGAGCTTTGGGTGGTAAACTATTGGTAGATGCTTTTTCAATGCAAATATGAATATTGCTAAAGTCGTAGGATGGGGGAATTGAAGTTTTAGTTATAATATCTTTTTTATCCAAAGGCTTATCAATATCAGGAATAATAATTCCTGTGGAATTTGGTTTAACTACAGGCTTATCAAAATCAGGAATAATAATTCCTGTGGAATTTGGTTTAACTACAGGCTTATCAAAATCAGGAATAATAATTCCTGTAGAATTTGGTTTAACTACAGGCTTATCAATATCAGGAATAATAATTCCTGGGGAATTTGTGATAATCGTTGGGTTCTTTATGGAAATATCCGGGTTGCCTTTAACTGGCCCTTCAACTATATTTTCCGAGTTGGAAATAATAACGTTATAAGCCACTCTTGCATACAGGTACCGTTCATTAATATTACTGATAAACCATTTACCCGCAGCAGGATCGAATTGCGTTTTTATTTCATACCGGTTAGCTGCTCCACCATCTACGGGTATCCAACTGGGAAACAAATGAAATTTGATAGATGGTTTATTAGCAAGTGCAGCATGATCAATATATGCAGATCCATCTTTTCGTATATTTTCATTTGTAATTGAATATTTAAAATGCGTTGCGTCAGGTTTTGCAGAATACTGCACATTAAATTTTGAACCTTCTGGTAAAGCTTTCTGATCCAGGTTAAAGATGTTCCATTTTTTATTCGTAAAATAAACTCCAAAGAGGTGAGGGTTTAAATTCACTCCGCCATCAAGGACAGGTGTTACATACAGGATTGCATCAGGATTATTATTGAGATCGGGATTATCAAGCTGTGTACAATCTCCATTGCAGGAATTGTTGGCTTTGGTAGCAGTATGTATAAATTGTTGCTGTGCTGTGCTGCTTAAAGCAATTAGTAATAGTAAAGCAGACAAAAATAATTTTGGATGTTGAAATTGCTTTTTCATTTTACATATATTTTTATCATTTTCTTCTATGCGATAAAATTTTATAGAAGCTGTAACTAATGGCAGCCAGACTTTCCATGTAAAGCCAGATCCTGCTACTTCACTGTTTCCAACCAGCAGGATCGGCGGGCTCCCGGTTATTACTCTTCACATACAGTCCATTTGATATTCGAACAATCAGAAAAACACCAGTTGCCGCTCCCGAATAATGATACCGTATTTGAATTGGACCTGAACTGAGAATTAGCAACATTCTTTTTCTCAATTAAATAATTTTCATTTATTGTTTTACGCCTTAATTGGTGACTTCCCCAAATAAAAGGAGCATAAACAAGCATGTACTCGGAAGATTGAAAAGTTCTCATCCTGGTTTCGGCATATCCACCTCCGATAGCAGCAAAGGAAGTAGCCTCTAATCTCACTTCATAGCTTTTTATAATTCGAAGTTTACGGGTATCATCAGGAAATGTACCGGGTATGGTGATATTATTTCTTAACCAGCCACTCAATTCACTAAACCCTGCGAAAAAAGCACCCGTTCCCCAGGCACTGGTTTTTAAAAAACAATTACCATAGTCTCCGCCGCCAGCAGCGATGAGTGAACTATTGCCCGTTATCTCACCGGCCGCTATGCTACAAACATCCAGGCATTTATTTGGCGCCAGTTCCGGAATTGGTTTAGTAGAGGTAGATACTAGTAATGTAAAATTCAGATAAGCATCAAACTGGATCAGACTGGCAATGTTTTCGGGGAAGACCTGTCTTATTTGTTGTTGATAAGGTGCCACATCTATGCTGGTTCTCGACCATAAATCTTTGAAAAACGAAGAATATTTTTCCGCGATTTGCTCTGTTAAATAACCTTTGTCTTCTATAGTAGTTGCTGAATGTACCGCCTTGAGATCTTCAACATACTTATTATACAGATCTTCCCTGCTCAATTGTTTTTCAAACTGCTCTTTGAGTGGCTTTACAATATCAGTTATTCGTCTTACCTGATCCTTCGTGAGAAGTGATATCTCTCTTTTTTCTCTTTGTGCCATTGCAGGGAATATAAAAAAAACGGACATGCCCGTAATGAATACCCCTTTTAAAATTGTAGAAAAATTCTTTTTCATAAATTGATTGTTTTTTTTATTAAGTATTATTTCCAAAAGTTTGCAGTGCGTTTATCTGTATGCATCCGTGTTTTTTGTGTTATTCAACATTTGCATTTTCAGCCGTAATAATTGTTAAACCGATTTGTTGATCCTGTAAATTCATTTTCTTGTTCAGTGTCATTGCCGTATTTTTTTCATTTGTGGTAAGCAGCTAATCGCTATTGCTTGCAACTGTCACGCCGCCATACAAGTGTAACCCTGCAGCCACCTATTATAGCCGGCCATGCGTTCCAGGTATAAGCCAATCCTGTATGCACACCCAGAACTTTTGCTTTTCCAAATGCTATACCCCTGGATTTATCAATCAGAACTGCAATTACATTTTTGGATCCTGAAAAACCGTCCTGTATTTCTATTCCTATTTCAGTGTTTCCAGCCAATGGGATTGCAATTTTTTTCCACCAGGTTAAAATATTATTATTCCGGTCTCTACCGGGTTCCAGTATAAACGAGATTTCATTGGCGTTAACAACGTTATATTCAACTTTGAAATCTATTTCATCGCAATCGTCGCCAGTTTGTAATACACCTGTTGCAGTAGATGGGCCGGGCGGATAAGGGTAAACCTGTCCTGCAAATGTTTTATCTATTTCCGAGAGAACAGTATTCTCGGCAACAAAAGAGCTGTCAGTAGTTAAATATGCAGCAACAGAATAGTGCATGATAGAAAGTTTGTCATAGGCAGAAGAATTAGTACTCATGCTGGAATATTTTTGGAAAATATTAAAGTCAACCTTTTCCTTGTTCCAGTAGTTGGGACTGCCTCCATAAAAACTATACACTTTTGCTGAATCCCATGGAATACCTGCATTGGGAGACTGATGTTCATGTATAAAACCAAGGGCATGCCCAAATTCATGTAATACCACACCTCTGAATTTCGATTCAGAAAGATTATCATTTACCCATCCCAAATTCATCGTCTTTCCCTCGAACTGATTAACAAGGACATCTCTTCCCATCCACGACCAGCTTGTACCATCTTTTTTAAATCCCACTTTGATCTTTGCCTGCGACACATTATTAATAAATACAAATTTTATATTGGCATAAGTCTCCCATTCTTTTACATATTTTTTTATCTTGTTGATCACACTTAACGTTTCACCCGGAAGGAAACCGACACTAATTGTTTCACCCAACGACCACATTAAATTAGTAACGACGGAAAGCGGCTGGGTAACGGTTGTCACGGGTTCAAGTTCCCCATTCGATTTTATTTTTGGAATTACCGGTGCCGGAACAACAATAGTTTTAGGTGGTAAACTTTTGTTTGTTACTTCTTCAATACAGATCTGAACTTTGCTAAAGTCGTAAAGTGGGGGGATGGTGGCTTTAGTTACAATATCTTTTTTATCTATTGCACTGATGATAACACCTGCCGGATCTTTGGTTTCTATTTTTGTTTTTGTAACTATTTTAGAAATAATTGGAATCGTATCTGCTGGTTTGTTGTACGTTTTTGGGTCCAGCTTCGAAAGAATAGGATCTTCTTTTCCCTGACCCGGAAGGGGATTTTCTTCGTTGAAAATAATAATATTGTAAGCCACTCTTGCATACAGGTATCGTTCATTAATATTACTGATAAACCATTTACCCGCAGTAGGATCGTATTGCGTTTTTATTTCATACCGGTTAGCTGCTCCACCATCTACGGGTATCCAGCTGGGAAACAAATGAAATTTAATAGTTGGTTTATTGGCAAGTGCAACATGATCAATATAGGCAGATCCGTCTTTTCGTATATCCCTATTTGTAATTGAATATTTAAAATGCGTTGCGTCAGGTTTTGCAGAATACTGCACATTAAATTTTGAACCTTCTGGTAAAGCTTTCTGATCCAGGTTAAAGATGTTCCATTTATTATTAGTGTAATAAACACCAATGAGGTGCGGATTTAAATTCATTCCGTCGTCAAGCACAGGTGTTACATAGAGGATTGCATCAGGATTATTATTAAGCTCAGGAATATCAAGCTGTGTACAATCGCCATTGCATCTAATGTTGGCTTTGGTAGCAATATGAATAAATTGTTGCTGTCCAATACTGCTCAATGAAATAATAAATAACCAAGCAGCCAAAAACATTTTTCTATATTGAAATTGCTTTATCATCCTTGAGGTCTATTTAAAACATAATTCGTTTATCAATTGTAATTAAAACGGGGTTTTATTATTTTCCCAATACCGATTTTCCATCTTTAATATATTCTATCTGACCAAAGACGATTTTGATTTCGTCTAGATATTTAAATTTTGCCACACTCTCTTCATTACCGTTTTGTTTGAAACTTGATATAAAGGCGCTGGTAAGTTTGATGGAATAATTAAGTTCTTGTACACCGGTTGATTTATTAATCGCAAATGCTTCGATGATAAAAACCATGGGCTGGCCATTAGCAAATGCATTGAAAAGAGGAATGGTAGGTGGAAAACCTGCTTCAATTTTTATAGTTATAGGTTCAAAAACCTTTTTCCCTGATGGCATACCTGATGTTGCATCATAAGGAATATTAGCCGCCATTGAATAATCAATTATTTGAGTTTTGCCCTGGAAGCTTTTATTCATACTTCCTCCGGGTATTTGTATTCCTTTTGCCCAGGCAGTTACATACATTGCCAATACGCCATTTGAGGCAGAGTTTCCGGTTGAACTTATGATTGTTGAGTTGGTGATTATTGGATTTGGGATAAATGGAATTGTATTTACATTTCCGGCAGAGGATATAACAACATTGTAGGTAATATTTGCATACAAAGGTTTTTTATTGACGTTATTAATAGACCATTTGCCAGCATCAGCATTATATTGTATGTTTATTTCATCCCTGTTTGCAATCATTCTTTCATCTGGTACCCAACTTGGGAAAAAACTCAGTTTAGCATCGGGATGATCATTGAGATAAGGATGATCAATAAAAGCAGATCCGTCTTTCTGTAAATTTTCGGTTGTTATTACATATTGAAAATGACTGGCGTCAGGTTTTGTGAAATACTCTACATTAAACTTAGCACCGGCAGGCATGGCTCTCTGATCAAGGTTAAATATCCTCCATTGGTTTTGGAAATAATAAACACCAATAGGATGAGGATTTAAATTCAGTCCATCATCGGGTGCTGGTGTTGCCCAAATAATGGCCGCAGGATTATTACTGAGGTCAGGGTTATCCAGTGTTGTACAGGTGGCATTGCAATAATTGTTGGCTTTGGTGGCAGTATGCGTAAATTCTTTTTGACCATGACTGCTTAAAACAATCCATAAAATTGAATAGAGAAGAGTTTGTTTTTTCATACTAGTGTTTATGTTGGTTTTTCAAACCTATCTTATTAAGTAAAGCCGGGCAATAACACTTTTGTTTTATACCAGATTGTAGTATACTATGGAAAGTAAACAAGTAAGTGGCTGTATGGGTAAATTGACGCTGTGCATTGTCGCTGATGGAAAAGCCGTTAATAATAAGTGCAGCAGAATTTTTTTTAAGATGTTCTACACGATTTATTTTTTGAGTCATAGCCATGGTGTTTCGTTTTAATAATTGAGGAGAACTTATTCAAATGTCAGCAGATATAAAGTAGCCGCTATCACCCTAAACAGGGATAGTTATTAAATCTTGTATAAATCACCCTAAACTGGTATTTTGATAAGAATGTTTGATATAATGAAAGGGAATGTGAACCTTTATGAATAATAGATTAATTTCTACTTTCATGAAATTCTTTTTACACTCTGTTTTATGGACATTATTTGTGTTTGTGTGTACACGAACACCTGCGCAAACTCATCGCATTGACAGCCTGGAAATCGAATTGAAAAATTCAACTAACGATTCGCTCAGGATAGGACTTTTTTCCGGGCTGGGTAATGAATATTTTGCTTACGATACCGTAAAGTCCCAACAGTATTTGGAGAAGGCATTTGCACTTGCCAGGAAAGTAAAATGGGATTATGCATGGGCCGATTACTATTATATCAAAGGCATGCTCAGGCAACTGGCTTCCGATGATGATAAAGCACATGTGTTTTTAGACTCTGCAATTTTTTATTTCAATAAATGTATTAATGGTTCAAGTTCGGCTGATGAGATAAAAAATTCAAAACTTCAAATTGCTTCCTGCCTGGGTCAGAAAGCAGATATCCTGGGAAAAAGAGGAAAAGGAGAAGAAGCCATTGCCATTTATCTTAAAGTACTCGAAAACTGGAAGGCTTCTGATGACCTGCGCAAAAATGAAGCGATAGGGATTTACTATGGAAAAATTTCAACGACTTATTATGACCTTAACCAGTTTGATAAGGCATTGCTATATGATAAGCTTTCACTTGCTTCCAACCTGACATCGAATAACGAAGAAGCCGCCGCATGGGCTTATATATATGTATGCGATGATTTTGCCGCATTGAATCAACTGGATTCTTCTTTTTTATACCTGGCAAAGGCAAAACCGATTGTTGAAAAATTGAACAATCACCGGTTAAATGTTCAGTATTACAATAAACTGGCAAATTTGAGCCGGAAGAAAAATGATTTCCGCGGAGCTATCAGTTATTATGAAAAAGTAATTACAGAGGCTGCTGCATCAGGCGCCACCATTCATATTGTCGCAAGTCAGAAAATGATTGGATTTTGTTATTTAAAATTAGGAGAATATGCTACGGCACGTTCCTGGTTATTAAAAGCATTGCCCGTTGCTATGGACAAAAGATACCTAAAAGACAGAATGGAAATCCTCGAAGACCTTGTATTGGTGGAAGAGAATACAAAAAATATAACGGGTGCTCTTTCATATTTGAAACAACTGACAGCATTAAAGGACAGCGTTAACCTGGATAATTCGAAAAAAGCAATTGCAGAGATTGAAAACAAATACCAGGCTGCGGAAAAGGCAAAAGAAATAGCTCAGTTGAATGCTGACAAACAAATACAATCCTTTTCCATTAAACAAAAATCAACCCTTAATTATTTTTTAATTGGTTCTTTAGCTGCTTTATTGATAGTCGGTTTTTTAGTGTATCGGAATCTTCGGAACCGGCAGCAATTAGCAAAGCAGCAGGATGAACTGCAGCAGCAGCGCATCCGTGAACTGGAAAAAGATAAACAGTTAGTAGCTGTTGATTCTTTGTTGAAAGGGCAGGAAGAAGAGAGAAGCCGTTTGGCAAAAGATTTACATGATGGATTGGGTGGTTTATTATCAGGCATAAAATTTTCACTTAGCAATATGAAAGACAATTTAATTATTACCCCGGACAATATGGCTGTATTTGAACGGTCATTGGATATGATAGATACTTCAATTAAAGAACTTCGCCGTGTAGCGCATAATATGATGCCCGAGATGCTTACAAGGTTTGGACTGGATGAAGCACTGAAAGAGTATTGCAATACGATTAATACTACAAAATTGCTTTCGGTAAAATACCTCCCGGTTGGAATGGATAAACGCCTGGATAAATCAACCGAGATAATAATCTACCGGATTGTACAAGAGTTGCTGAATAATATACTGAAACATGCAGGTGCCTCAGAAGCATTGATACAGGTAATACGTGAAGAAAAAAGATTAAACCTGGTAGTGGAAGATAACGGTAAGGGATTTGATCCATCCTTAACTGAAAACAATAGAGGGGCAGGCTGGATGAATATCCGTTCGAGGATTGAATATTTAAAAGGCCAGCTGGATATTCATTCAGAACCCGGAAAAGGAACGTTGATCACCATAGAGTTTAATATATAAATATGATACGTGTATTTATCACAGATGATCATCCGGTTGTTATAGAAGGGATTCATTCATTATTAAAAAATGAAAAAGATATTGAATGGGCGGGGCAGGCTATGAATGCACAATCCTGTCTTGGTTTTTTTGTAAACAATACAGCTGATGTGGTGTTGATGGATATCAGCATGCCGGGTATGGATGGCGTGGAATTGTGTGCAATAATGAAAGAAAAATATCCGGGCATCATGATACTTGGCCTCAGCAGTTTTAATCAGGGCTTATATATAAAAAAAATGATGGAGAACGGAGCTTCCGGGTATATTTTAAAAAATTCATCTAAAGAAGAGTTGATAAAAGCAATACATGCAGTACATGCGGATAATATTTTTTTCAGTGGCGAAGTGGGTCAGGCATTGGAAGAATATCAAAAGTCATCAAAAACTGAATTGCCGGTATTAACAGCCCGTGAAAAAGAGATTCTTGCACTGATTGCAGAAGGTTATACCAATCCACAAATTGCAGAAAAAATATTTCTCAGCCAGTTTACGGTGGACAGTCACCGAAAAAATTTACTGGCTAAACTGGATGTAAAAAATACAGCCAGCCTGATTCGGCTGGCTGTGGAGAGAAAGCTTATTTAAAAATTCTATACGAAAAAAAGTTTTACTGTTAGTTTTTTCAAACCTATCCTAAAAAACAAAGAGGGGTAATAACACTTTTGTTTTATACCATTTTGTGGTATTGTACAGAAAGAAAACAGCAAAGCGAATGATTATGAAATAAAAAATTTCCCCCTGATAAATTATTAACAGTACTAAAAAATCTTTTAATTGCCTGCACAGAGCCACCTATTTTGCAGGATGCCAGCTCCAGGTACTTTTTGAATATCATGGCGTGCTACAACCCTTGAGGCATCGGTTCTGCTCACAAATACTAGTATACCTCTATGGATAACTATATTACTTTCGTTAAGGCTGCCGCTTAAATTAAGCGAACCATCGGCATTAAAAACAGCATCCTTGATACTGAACATTTCCGCACCGCCAACTACATCATAGATGGTACCAGTTGTAAGCCCCAAACCTGTCATGCCTTTTACGGTAAAATGCCGGATATAGTGTACCTCGCCGTTTGCATTAACTGATTTTTTGACTCTGTTTTCAATAATACCAGTAAACCTTATATTCTCACCGTGGCAATAAGCTATCATTGCCGTTGCAGTGAAAGTTATTTCAGTTACAGTCATGCCATTATCAGATGCACTCTGTATAGAGGTTAGTGAATTAGAAAGCACATTTGCATTTGCTAACTTTTGCGTTTCTGATGAAGCATCAGAAAAATCTTTTTGGCAAGCAGTTAAGGAAAGAATCAGTACTATAGCTACAAGAACTGGCCTGGTAGCTGACTTTGAATTCTGAACTATTTGAGTGCTGCATACAGCGACACTTTTTTTCAAGATTGACATAGTTGTATTTTTTTGGTTGGTGAATAATATGAAATATGTTTTAGAGTATTATAAACTTTTTGTTCCCCTTTTGCAAATTAGACGCATAGCTCTTAACGTGCAATAACACTTTTGTTTTATTGCGCTTAGTGGTATGGGAGGGAAGAAGTACTGAAAATAAATGATTTGAGAGGCCTCACAGTGGAGCCAGGCCAGCAATTAATTTTTGCCATACACCTTGATTACTGCATCAGTGCGGTTGCATACGTGGAGTTTCCCGTATGTCTTATGTATATGCTGCTTTACGGTATTGATGCTGATATGGAGCTTATCGGAAATTTCTTTATATAAAAACCCTTTTGATAAAAGTTCCAGCACTTCTTTTTCTTTAGGTGTAAGCAAATTGCTTTCTTCATTCAACTGGTTACGTTGCTGAAACGATTTGATCACTTTACGGGCTATTTGGTTACTCATCGGACTGCCACCATCATACAATTCCTGTAGAGCATCCATGATTTTTTCTTTAGGAGTCTTTTTAAGAAGATAACCACTGGCGCCGGCTTCCAATGCTTCAAACACTTTATCATCATCTTCAAAAATAGTGTACATCATGAATTGTGTTTGGGGACAATTAGTTTTTAGCTTTCGTATACATTCAATACCCGAAATACCAGGGAGATTAATATCCATGATAACAATCTGGGGTTGTTTTTCAGGGATATTTTTCAATGCAGCTTCTGCATTAGTGTCTGCTGATAGCAAAAGAAAATTATCGGAATCCCTAATCAACGATTCTAAGCTTTCCCGCACTTCGGTTAAATCCTCCACTATGCTTACCGTAATTGCATTCATGAGTTAAATGTAGTAATGTGTGATTTGTATTTTAATAACACTTTTGTTATACGGGCAGTTCGAAATGAATTATTGTTCCTGAATTATTAGTTATTGACAATTTCCCCTTCAGCACTTTTACTCTTTGCTCCATATTTAATAAGCCGTTACCATTTTGCTCACTATTTTTTTCATAACCCCTGCCATCATCGGCAATATTCAGCGATAGCTTTTCATCTGCCTTAAAATGAATTGTCACCTTTTTTGCGCCGGCATGCTTTACTATATTATGCAAACTCTCTTTTAAAATCAGGAAAACATTTCTGCGAACCTCACCACCAATAATCTTTGCCGGAATATTTTCAGGAAGTGTAAACTCACAGGCCAGCCCGTTTTCATTACAATAATCAACAGCATACGATCGGAGATAAAACACAAGATCTTCCAGTGAATTATTTTTTTCATTCATGGCCCAGATGATTTCAGCCATATTCTCCACCAATTCAATAGAAGATGTTTTAAGTTTTTTGATGTCGGGTTGCAGCGTTGCGTCCTTCGTTTTTTCTGAGATATTTTCGGCTATAAATTTAATCCTTGTAAGGCCTGCTCCAAGATCATCGTGCATATCGGATGCTATTCTTGTCCTTTCTTTTTCCAGTTCCATTTCTCCTTTTAATTCATCCTCTGCTTTTAGTGCTTTTAATGATTGTTGATGAAGTTTTTGTTTTTGACGGAAATTTCGCACCAGCAAAATCCCTATGGATAATAATGCAACAATGCCGACAAGAAATGTCCATAGAAGTATTTTTCTGTTTTGGAGTTTAGTATTTTTTACTTTTAGTTTTTTTCCCACCTCACCCAGTAACCAGGTATTCTGAATTAAAGTGGTTTTTAATGTATCAATCAGCACTTCGTATTCTTGTTTGAAATTAAAAGTAGTAGATACATTTTGCAGCGTTACTGTATCCCCGGCATCAGGTACTTGTTTCAGGCCATTTTCCGGTACGATACACAAGACATCCCATCCGCCGAAAAACTCAAGCACTTTTGGATTTTCAATAAGGTGACGCATCTTATCTTTTATTAAATAAACTTTTACTCCATCATTTGTCTGTCTCAGAATAGTGCCTTCACGGGGTATGTCTGGTATCCTTGAAATCATTCCATCCGGAATCTTTCTGATACTGCGGTAGTTGCTGTAATTACTCAGCACATAAAAATCAGCAATATAAAATTTTGCACCGCCGAAGATTACATAGATACCCCCACCTGTTATTTCACTAAGCGTAGTTTGGTCAGGAAAATCGAGACTGGTTTCATTTGTTGTTTTCTGTGAAAGAATGGAAACAATTTCTTTTTCGTTTGTATTGTCATTTTTCAACGCTGGTAAAACATTTTGGAGCGATTGGTTTTGCTGTTGAAGGTTATTAAGAGTTGTAATAATGTTTTTATATAACCCGATAACTTTTTTCCTGTCCGTATTTGTTTTCAGTAAGGAAGCTGCAGTAAGATAACATTCGGCAGCATGTGCATATTCGCCCATTAATTGATTTAGGATCCCTTTTTTTATATACGAAAGCCCCAAATCAGTAACCAGGTTATAATTTTGCGCAACCGAAATAGCTTTGTTGTAATATTCAAAAGCTTTTTGA
>JANLSA010000051.1:0-1693 GCA_031362085.1 Bacteroidota bacterium
CACCAACCGTATGAATAAATATACCATCGGTTGGTGCCCACACCCATTATACCCCGTAAGCCACCTGTGCCAAACTCAAGATTTTTATAAAACGCATCTGCCAAATCTTTTTCATTCTCATTTTGCAGTCGCTTAATTTCATTCTTTGTTGCCTCATCAAAGTTTCCAGTGAGCCAATTATTAACTTTCAATTGAATAGCTGAATCCATATTTTTAATTTAAAACTGGAAGTTATTGAATTTTCCCATTCAATCTGAAATGACTTCCAAATCGTATTTTTGTTTTTATGAACCCAGCACCCTTGCAAAAATCTTCTTCCTTTGCGTCGCATGCTGACGCTTTTGGTCAGCATCCTGATATTTGTCGTCAGGACTCTTGTACGGGAGTAACTTTATTCAGCAAAATCCGAACATATCTTCTCATATCAACTTTATTCAATTCGCTATTTTGTTATTCACAGGACTCCACAAATAAAGAAAAGCTGGCAGGTCAGATTCCTGAAATAAAAATATCAGATAGTAATACTTTAATCAAAACACTTACTCCCTTACAAATAAAAAGAAGAACCCGCCTCGTTATCGCCGGTAATATTATTGGTTATGGCGCTGCAATGGTTGGGTTCTATTCTGCCTGGTATAAAAATTATCCGCAATCAAAATTTCATACTTTCAACGATTTTCCGGAATGGAAACAAATGGATAAAGCCGGGCATTTATATGGATCTTATATAGAAAGCCGTGGTAGTATGGAACTCTGGCGATGGACCGGCATTGAACGTAAAAAGAGAATCTGGATTGGTGGAATGAGTGGTGCATTTTATCAAACCGTTATTGAAACACTCGATGGCTTTAGTGAAAAATGGGGATGGAGCTGGGCAGACTTTGCAACTAATATTCTAGGCAGTGGCCTATTAGTGGCACAGGAACTTGCCTGGGATGATCAACGCATCAAACTAAAATTTTCTTTTCATAAAAAACGCTATAACGATCCTTCATTAAATCAACGCACCAATGTATTATTTGGAGAAAAAGCAACAGAAAGTTTTATTAAAGATTATAACGGACAAACGTACTGGGCATCTGTAAATTTAAAACCGTTTTTTCCAAAATTAAATTTACCGCCCTGGATAAGCTTATCAGTGGGATACGGGGCCGAAGGCCTTTTTGGCGGAACAGAAAATATTTCAAAAGATGCAGCCGGAAATATTATTTTCGATCGCCGGGATATACAGCGTCATCGTCAGTGGTACCTTGCCCCGGATATTGATTTAAGTAAAATAAGAACAAACAGTAAAGCAATGAAGTTCTTGCTTACCTTTCTCAGCTCATTTAAATTTCCGGCACCAACACTGGAATTAAATACGCATGGCAAAGCGAAACTTTATTTGTTGTATTTTTAAAAAAAATTCCGCATGAAGAAATTACAGAAGATCGCATTATTACCATTCCTTTTATTGATTGGCAGTTGTAGTAATAAAGACAATAATAGCACCCCAGGCGATACGGCTGCCGTAATTACAATAACTGCACCCGTTGCAAATTCCCGGTATGCAAATGCCAGTACATTACAAATAAGAGGAAGTATAGATGACCAGGATATTTTAAAAAATGCAAAAGTTGAATTAAAAAATAAAACCAGTGGTGCTGTATTGTTTACCCAGACCAATTTAACCGGGAATTTATCGCTGTATAAT
>JANLSA010000104.1:0-3275 GCA_031362085.1 Bacteroidota bacterium
AAAAGATTTTACTTCGCCTCTTTTATAATTAAAAATATAGCTGTTCCAGTCAGGATGAAATCCTTTACGCATATCTGCATATTCATATGTATGCGTTCCATCAAACATAAATAGTCCATGTGCATCATATGGAAAATGTGAAGGCACCCAATCGAGTATCACACCAATATCTTCTTTGTGAAATTCATCGATTAACCGCATCAACCCTTGCGGATCTCCAAACCGGGATGTGGCTGCAAAAAATCCACAGCATTGATAACCCCAGCTACCATCGAAAGGATGTTCCATTACAGGCATCAGCTCCACATGTGTAAACCCCATTTCTTTTACATATGGAACTAAGCGTTCCGTTAACTGCTCGTATGTGTTGTAAGTTTCTTCATCATTTTTATCAGGTCGTTGCCAGCTTGCCAGGTGTACTTCATATACACTCCAGGGTGCATCGAGAGAATTATGTTTTTTTCTTTTCTTCATCCACGCAGCATCTTCCCAATCATAATGCAGATCCCAGGAAATGCTTGCAGTAAGCGGCCGCTTCTCCCAAAAATTTGCAAAGGGATCACCTTTATCCTGTTCTCTTTTTTTATAACCTACGATATGATATTTATATACTTCACCAATCCTGAAGTCCGGAATAAATCCTTCCCAGATTCCACTTTTATCCCAACGCGGATATAACTCATGCAAGTGTGGATACCAACTATTGAAATTTCCGATTACGGAAACGGAAGTCCCGTTAGGAGCCCATACACAGAAATACATGCCCCATGTCCCATTTACTTCAATGGAATGAGAACCCATTTTTTCGTATAAACTATAATGTGTCCCCTGTTGATAATTTGTTACATCTTCATCAGTAAGTAAAGAATAATTCCAAACTGCTTTTGAAGTGTCAACAAAATTTTCATCCTCAAATTTTTTCTTAGCTATCTTTTGCGGCACGGTGGTTGACGTTTTTTTTTCTTGTTTCTTTGTGGATTTTTTTATTTTTTCACTCATACAATATTCGTTTCTGTTACCGTTGATGTAATATACCCTCCTTTAACGTAAAATTAGAGTCTAATTTAATTAGTTGTCAAATTCATTCATCAATTTAGCTTGTCGAATCATAATCCCACCCCTGCGAACCCAAGCCTGTTAACCTAAATCGTATAGCTAACCATGAGAAAATTAATTTTCAGTTTGCTGATTATTGCTTTTTCAGCACCTGTTTTTTCCCAAACTTCTTCGGTCAAAGGAACTGTAATTGACTCAGTAGATAAAAAAAACCTGATCAATACTTCTATTACCTTGCTTCGGAAATCAGATTCTACACTGGCAAAATATACCCGTGCCGATAAAGATGGCAATTTTGTATTAACTGCATTGAAACCGGGGAATTATATTTTAATGAATACACATCCCTACCTCGGCGATTATTTTGATAATATCGTGTTGAAAGAAAATGAACACCTGGAGCTTGGGAAAATTTACATGACTCCAAAAACAAAATTGCTTGCAGAAGTAATCCTGAGAAGCGGATCTCCGATTCGTATAAAAGGGGATACTACAATTTATACTGCAGATAGTTTTAAAGTACGACCCGGCGCTAATGTGGAAGAACTTTTACGAAGATTACCCGGTATTTCGGTTGATAATAAAGGTCAAATAACTGCAATGGGTGAACGGGTAAAAAAAGTATTGGTGGATGGAGAAGAATTTTTTGGTACAGATCCTGGTATAGCTACCAAAAGCCTTAGAGCAGATGCGGTACAGGAAGTGCAAGTGTTTGATAAAAAAAGTGACCAGGCAGAGTTTACCGGAATAGATGATGGCGTAAAAGATAAAACCATTAACCTAAAAATGAAAAAACTCAGCGGTTATTTTGGAAAAGTAGAAGCAGGTGGTGGTTTAAAAGACAAATATAACAACTCAGTTATGCTGAACGCTTTCAGGAATAAAAGAAAAATTGCCGGCTATGGAATAATGAGTAATACAGGGCAAACTAATTTGGATTGGAAGGATGCACAAAACTATGGCGGTTCTGATAATATTAATTCAGGTATTACAGACGATGGAGGCGGGATGTTTATTAGTTTCGGCAGCGATGATGGCGGATACTATGGCGGCAGCAATGGAATACCAGAAAATATCAATGGCGGGCTGCACTTCAGTGATAAATTCAATAAAGGGAAAAATAGCTTTAACAGCGGATATAAATTTTCTAAAGTTGATGCGCCGGGCATTACAAAAACTTTTTCAGAAATATTTTTGCCCGATAGCAGTTGGAGTACCCGGAGTACCAGTGACAATTTCAATTCAACAACAAAACATGCTTTAAACCTTACAATGGAATTTAATCTTGATTCCAATAATTCCTTAAAATGGACATCAAGATATAATAAAAATAAAACCCTGACTGATAATAAATATTATTCCGAAGCTACTGATGACCAATCCCGTTTTATAAATAATACTACGAGAAGAAGTATTACAGACGCTGACAAAAACAATGTGTCTTCTTCTCTTTTATGGAGGCATAAGTTTAAAAAACTTACCCGTACTCTTTCTGTAACCACCGATTTTAACTGGAGTGATTCAAAAAGTGATGGACTGTTATACTCATTAAATAATTTTTATGCTGACGGAAACTTAAGTGAACGGGATACGACCGATCAAATGAACCTTAACAATAATGTAAACAACAGCATTAGTACTAAAATTGCCTATACCGAGCCGTTGATGAAAGATGTTTATTTAGAATTAAGTTATGGTTTCAGTTACAATAACAGCAAAAGCGATCGTATCACCAATATTAAAAGTTTCAATGGAAAATATGAAGACGAAGTAGATTCATTAAGCAACCGTTTTGTATTTAACCGAATGGCCAATACACCAGGCATAAATTTCCGGTTAAACAAAAAGAAATACAGCGTTACCATTGGAACCGGGGTAGCTTTTACAGATTTTGAACAGAAAAACATTACAGCAAACACTATTACGAATTATAGTTTTGTAAACTTTTTGCCAAGGGCCAATTACCAGTATAAAATAAAACCCAATGAAGGTATCCGTGTTGGTTACAACGGTTCAAACAACGCCCCTACTCCGGAACAGTTGCAGCCAACAAGAGTAAATACGGATCCATTGAATGTATATATAGGCAACCCGAACCTGGATCAATCATTCCGGCATAATTTTAATCTTGGTTATAATTTCTATAATGTGTTACAGGAAAAAGGTCTTTGGACAAATATCTCTTTCAGCTTTACGGAAAACGCTTTTGTAAACTCCAG
>JANLSA010000111.1:0-1738 GCA_031362085.1 Bacteroidota bacterium
ATTTGGGCAGTAAATTATTATAAAAAAAAAGGAACTTATTTTTCCATAATCACAACAAACTCCTGCTCCAACCCCAACGAATGTTCATATAGCTTATTGATAAATTCCCTTCCCCACTTTGCATAGTAATAGGTAAGATTCTCTCTGCGTTCCTGCAGACCATTTCCGGGAAATAAATTTTCTTTAATCGTATGTATCTGCCGTTGCTGGTCGGCAAACTTCCTTTTTTCGGCCCGGTGCATTTTCTTTTCCAATTCCTGCAGGCGGTAAACCGTATTTACTTTCAGGGCATCTACATGTTTTTCCAATGTACTGTCAACAGCGGTGGCCTGTTTTTTAAAGGTGTCGTATAACTGTTCTAATGCGGGAAGAGAACCATTTAGTTTTGTTTCGATTTTACTTTCTCTGGCTACTAACCTGTTCAATAATTCCTGTTCAGGTAAAAAGAAATCTTCTGCCGTAAACCCAAGATGAGAAATTTTTTCCTGCCACTTCTTTTCTATAATTAAAAAAGAATTGCGCAGTACCAAAACAGGTAATGGAACCTGGTAATGCTCAAACAGGTTTTTAAATTGTAACCAGTAGGCTGTTTCTCCGCCACCACCAATAAAAGCAATGTTGGGCAAAATTGTTTCCTGGTATAATCCCCGAAGAATAACATTAGGACTGAAACGTTCAGGATGTTCATTCAATTCTTTCTTTAACTCATCTTCGGACAAGTCAAGGCTTGTTCCTTGTGCCTTGTACCTTGTGCCTTGTTTTACAATCCTTTCCCTTTTAACCTCCGTCAAATAAAACAAATTAATCTCTCTTGGGTTGGCTTGGGCCTTGTACCCTTCGCCTTGTAATCTTTCTACTGCCTTTTCCACAATTCCCGAAGCGGTCTGCTGCAACAGATCATCTTCAAACAATTTTATCATTTGCCTTTTCAGCGCTGCATTATCCGGCAGTAATACAACCAGCCCATATTCTGAAAATAAATTGTTGACAAACCACAAAGTGGCATCCTGTATTGTTATTCCTTCTTTATAAAGTTCTTTTATTGAAGTAATAATCTCATTGCCGTTTGGCAACACGGACAATTGCCCTTCCATTAATTCAATTAACTTAATCAATCCTTTATCCACTTTCATTCTTCCTACTGCGCCGGTTTGTTTTGTTTCCCAAACTAATTTTTCACCACCGGTATAAATATGATTCAGTTCATCCAGGTCAGCATCTTCAGAACCGATATAAAAAACCGGGACAAAATTTTGTTTTGGCAGCGAAGCCTTTAAATGGTCAGCCAGTTTAATGGCATGAACAATTTTATAAATAAAATAAAGTGGTCCGGTAAATATATTATTCTGGTGAGCTGTGGTAATGGTGAAAGTATCTGCTGAAAGTAATAATTCAATATTCTTTTTTACTTTGCCGCTAGTCTCAACTCCCTGGTATTGGTTTTTTAATTCCTGCACCAGTACTTCTCTGTTCGTAGAAAATTTTTTTCTTGCTTCAATTGCATTTTGAATGCCCTGCAATGAAGGCGGATGAGCAAAGAATGGTTTTAATGCAGCCGCCTGGTCAATATAATCCAAAGCAATCTTTGAGAAAGCTCCTGTCTGGCGATAAGGCAACCGGGTAGATGTACAGTCCATAAGCGATTGTGCTACTTCGCATAAAGCTATGTAGCCCGACGTAAAAGTAAGAAGTCCGCTGATTTATTCAGCCACAGATTACAAAGATGGACAGAGATTTA
>JANLSA010000113.1:0-11282 GCA_031362085.1 Bacteroidota bacterium
GCATTTACAAGGGCTGCAACATATACGGCAGAATGTGCCATATTTATTATCGCTTCGCTTTCTGAAATTATAAAAGCCAAACTTAGATGACCCGTTGTACTTACTAATGATGCAAATGCTGCTGCTATTGGAGAAATGATGTATGGCGCTGCTAAAGGAATGAAAGATTTTATCATGATTACATTAGGTACGGGTGTTGGAAGCGGCATTATTGCAAATGGCCAATTGATTTATGGTCACGATGGTTTTGCTGGCGAATTAGGACATACAATTGTAATTCCGGATGGAAGATTGCATAGTGGTACAGGTAAAAAAGGATCGTTGGAAAGTTATGCATCTGCCACAGGTGTTACACTTACGGCAATCGAAATGCTGGCCAATAGTACTGAGCCCAGTTTGTTACGAAATATTCCAAAAGAAAAATTAGATGCAAAAGCTGTTTATGAAGCGGCTTTGGAAAACGATAAAATTGCGTTGGATGTATTTGAGTTTACGGGAAAAATATTGGGGCTTGCTTTAGCTAATGCTGTTATGTTCAGCAGCCCCGAAGCAATTGTACTTTTTGGCGGGCTTACAAAATCGGGTGAATTTATTTTAAGGCCTACCCGAAAATATATGGAAGAAAACCTGATTAAAGTTTTTCAAAACAAAGTAAAAATTCTGGTGAGTCATTTAAAAGAATCGGATGCTGCTATATTGGGAGCAAGTGCCCTTGCATGGGATTAACAAATAAATGGAGTGCCAACTAGCCTGCATGTATATTAGTTTCTATGTTTAATAAATTAATATTCTATTTTAGAAAATTAATTGTTGGACAAATTTCTTTTATAAATAAAAAAATGAAGAAAAAAGTCTTGTCATGCTGAAGACGAAACATTTCAGGGGCTTCGATACCTAAAATGAAATTCAATAACAATTAAGTTTCGCATTTCGAGTACAAAATGAATCATCAATCTATTGGAGTTTTGTCATGCTGAGGAACGAAGCATCTGAGAGGCTTCAAATATTGAAACCTTGTTGAATTAAAATACATTCTCTTTTTTCAATTTCTCTGAGATTCCTCGCAGAGCCTCGGAAAGACAAGACTCTGGCATATTAATTATTTATTTTAAAAATTAAAAATCACCACCCATTTTTGAACACATTGCCATAAAAAACGGCTGTCATTTCTGAGAGCCGTTTTTTATTTATGATCCTAAAATTTATTTTATTTTTAATACAGGTTGTAACCGATACGTGCCATTGCCTTGTTGATGAATTGAAAGCCCTGCATCAAAATCAACAATTAAAGAATCAACCTGTGAACTGATTTGTTTATTCACTTTAATCATCAGTTTCTGATGGTCACTGCTATTCATTGCCAACGGATAAATTTGACCACCCACTTTTACTGAATTCGCTGTACCAAGAATTAAACGTATTTCCTGAACAAAATTTGAAGGGAGTGTGCCGGTTGCAAGTAATGTATCAACTCCGTTTTGTAAGCCAAGTAAATTATATACTCCGGCATTTGTAGCTAAACTTACCCAGCCTGCTGAGTCATCTCTCATTTTCACTTTCACTTCGCGGATGTCCACATTTACTTCTTCAAATGCAGCAGGTGCATCCGTAAGATGAACTGAAAATTGGTAGCCGGAAGAATTTTCTTTTTTACAACTGATAAATGTTAAGGTGGAAATAACTGCGATTGCGATAGTGGCCAGAGCTGTTTTTTTCATATTTAAGATTTTTAGTCCGGGTACTACTATGAAATATCATGCCAAAACTTTTTTACAATTCAATATTTATTAAAATAGGTAAGTTTATTTTTCTTTAACTAAAAATACAGCCGGTACAGGTCTTTGTACGCCATTTGATGAAGGTTGGATCGTATTTTTTCCATTGATGAGCAAACAACTGCTGCCACCCCCATCAAGATTTAAGGCTTCCCAACATCCGAGGTCTTTAAATATTTGTGCTTCTTCAATTAATGTTGCACCTTCTGAAATTCCAGGATAACGACCTTGCACAACAAGTATGATCAGTTTCCCATCTTTTGTATAACCCATTGCAGTCCGGGGCTCTTTTTCATTAATTCTTTTACCGACAAACATCATTTCTTCTTCGTTGGTGATTTTTATTTCTCCGTTTTGTAAAAGAACCGGGCCGCCACCAACTGCAGTTTGAACATTCCATTTGAAGAGTGGATTACCACTATATGTTTTGGTCTCACCTGTATTCCTATTTCTTGCAAACCATGCCCCGCTTGGTGGTTTTGGATTTTTAGCATATTGTAAAAAGCCTAATGAGCTATCTGAACCAATCCATGCGATATCCGCTTTTCTTTTTTTATTAATACCAATTGCGCTTCTATAAATAAATATTTTAGCAGTTGTGTCTCCTGACTTTCTATCAACCGATTTAATATTTCTGCTTAATACTTCCCCATCAATCACTACTACATTCAAATTTTGATTTGTTTCAAAAGAAAAGAATGTGCAGTTAACAACCAGTAACGGCTTATTATTTTTTTCAAAAAACTGAGTTGGTGTTAACCTTCTTTTATAAGTTGTGTCGGCAGTAAACGTTAATTTTTTATTTTTCAATTCAGCAGAAACATAGTAGGCAATATTGGGTTTGCCACCCAACGAATCATTTGTTGTATAAACATGAACGGAAGCAGGCAATGGCTGATATAGTGAATCAACACATGTCCACTTTAATTGCGCATTCATTTGATTGCAAAACGTAGTTACAAAAAGGGAAAAAAATATTTTTCTCATTCTATATATATCTAACGGATAATAGCAACAGCTCCTTTTTGCTTCAGCATTTGACCAACATAATCTGTTGCCTGCACAACCCAGACAAATGTACCCGATGCCTGATTTACTCCATTTATTTTTGCATCCCAACCTTTGCTCATTTCTTTTGTTTCAAAAACTTTTTCTCCCCAACGATTGTAAACAATAAAATAATCAAGTGTTTTTATCCCATAATAAGTTGGTTTCAATTCATCATTCAGCCTGTCATTGTTGGGTGTAAATGCCGTGGGTACATAAATAGCCGAACCTTTAAATACGGTAACATTTATTGCATCAGCAGCTATGCATCCTTCTGCAGTTATAACCGTGAGTACATAAGTTATGTCATCCTGTGGTAATGCAATGGGATTACTGATGGAAGGATTGTTTAATCCGGTTGATGGAGCCCATGAATAATTTAATCCCCCACTACCCTGCATTAGAAAAGGAATATTTTGTATAATTACGGTATCCCTTCCGGCATCTGCTTTTGCAAATACAATATTAATATTATCTGTAATTGTATCAGAAGAACATCCGTTACCTGCAATGGCCCAACTATTTATTGTTTGATTTCCACTTGTGGTAAAATTATGTGTTGGATTTTGCAAACCCGATTTGCCTCCGTCATTAAAATTCCAGTTCCATTGTGTAATGGTTGTACTATTATCAATTTGATTTGCATTGAACTGAACCAGTGTATTCATACACCCATCCGGAAAATTTGCAGCAATAACAGGTCGCGGATTAATATTTACAAATCCGGTAACCGTATCTGACTTGCAACCATAAACAGATTCGACAGCTAATTTTATTTCATAATTACCGGGTATTAATCCTGTGAATTGCGGTTGCTGCGATGATGAAGCAAATACACCGTTTACAGACCAGGTCCATTTATTAACAGAGCCAACTAATGTAGTTGATTGATCTTTTATCCGGATTGGTTGTAAAAAACAGGTATCAAAAATTTTAAATCCTGCAACTGGTTTTGAACCGATCACAACATTTTTTTTAAGTGTATCACTTCTGCATCCATCCAATGCTGTTACTACCATTTTTATTTCATAATTACCGGGTTGAGGAAAATTATGCGGTGGTGGATTTTGTGAAGTACTTGTTGTGCCATCTCCAAAATCCCAATAATAATTTTGTATGGGCCCAAATGATTGTGAGCTATTTTGAAAAATTACTGGTTGGTTAATACAAGTGATATTATTGGGTAAATTAGTAGAAAAGCCGGGATTTAATGCCGTGCAAAATTTTTGAATATTATTTGAACCGCCTGTTGCAGCAGTAAAGCCCCAATACACTAAGGGATCATTATTAAAAACGGTGGCCACCAAATCAACAACAGCCTGTACTCTTTGTATATCATCAAACCAGGATGTCAATGTTTTTGTTACGGGGTTCCATGCTATTCGTAACACATGCCAGTTGCAGTCTTCTACATCATCACTTACTATTGACATGGGAACAGGGCCTGCCAGATCAGTGCCATGAGTTACAATTCCATTTACCTGAATATTGATATGATCATATGCCGGATCATTTCGATTTGTGTTTTGCCAGGTATCCAATGAAATCCCAACAGATGGAGTAATCCCTTCAAAACCCATTCCTTCACCAGTGGTACCTATACTTGTACTCAATGGCTGTAACATAAAAACCATTCCGTCTGCGCCATTATCATTTTTACATCCCAGAAATACATTGAACCAGTAATCAAATGGCTGATTTAAATTTATTTTATTCGAATTCCATACACTACCGCTTTGTGTATTTACTTCCTGTGTAAGGGTGTAACAGTTGCAGGAATTTTGAACCGCAGCACCATTTAAAATATATTGGGAAAATGAAATGTGAGGGAAAAAAACATACAATAGACATAGTGATGTTCCGGTAAGAATATGCCGTTTGATATATGCTTTCATACAGGGGTTAAAGATAGTGATTGGAGTTGACTGAAACGATGATACGAATGACCGTTAAAGTTTTGAAAGTGCAATAATATCTTTTACTTCCAGCACTTGCTTTTGATATCCTTTTGTCGAGGCATTTATCATAGCTAAACCCAGTTGTTTTAATGTGATGATACTGTTTGGTGCTACAAGTCTGATAACCGGGATTAACCAACCAAAATATTTATATGCTTTCAGTGTGTTTTTTAAATCCTTTGTTGGTTGTATCAAACCGGGGCGAAAATTATAGACCGCTTTAAAGGAAAGTTTCATCAAATCATTTTCAGTTTTACCTTTTACCCTTGCCCATATCATTCTTCCTTTTTCGGAACTGTCAGTACTGGCACCAGAGATATAACAAAAACTCATACCCGGATTTTGTTTTAAAACGGTTTCTGCAAAATTCATCGTTAAGGTATAAGTCAATCTGTAAAATTCAGGTTCTTTCATGCCAACAGATGAAACACCTAAACAAAATAAACAACTGCTATAACCTGACAATTGATTCTCGATTGCCGACAAGTTGAAAAAATCACTATGAATTATTTCTTTCAGTTTTGGATGAGAAACACCACAGGTTTTTCTGTTAATTACTAAAACTGATTCTACATCATCATGCTGCAGGCATTCATGCAGTACACCTTCGCCAACCATACCGGTAGCACCGGTTATGATTGTTTTAATTTTTGTGGGGGCCTGGCTCATTTTATTTTTTAATCTCCTTAATCATGAAAGTTAATGGATAATTCAGAAATGCTTTTAATGCAGTTTGCCCGGCAAGTATTATAAGGACGAGCTGGTTCCATTGAGGCAGCTTTCTTTTAATTTTTGATTATTTTGAAGACCTTGAAGTTATAGAAACCTGTTCAAAAGCTTTATTCACCAGAGTCATGCCCACTCTTTCTCCCGGAAATGTGAATAAAATCCTGCGTAATGAAAAGCTGTCAATTATATAAAAAATATCAAAAATTACATAATACTTCACTTATTAAAAGCACTCATTTTTGTCAGATATTATATGTGTAGCATATCGATTTAAACAAAATGTACGGTAAGACTGAATGATGCTGAAATTAAATAATAATGAATGATGCGTTTTTAAATTTGTGATTAATTTCAGGCTTCATAAAAATTACTGAAGGGGTTTTTTTCAACTACAAGACTTATTTTACACTTCAATAAAATTATCATTGAAAAGAAAACCAATTCAAAATAAATATACCATAGTAAATTTCTTAAATGATACTTTGGCTTAACATTTAATTTATTAATAATACATATAAAATGAAAAAGTATATAATATTCAGTTGTTTGACTGCAGTCCTTACTTTATCATTCAGCAATTGTGCAAGGAACCCTGTTACTGGCAAAAAGCAGGTAGTGCTGATGTCTGAAGCACAGGAAATTGCTATGGGAAAAGAAGCAGACCCGCAGATTATCGCACAGTTCGGTTTGTATGGAGATACTACCCTTCAAAATTTTATCAACTCCAAAGGAAAGCAAATGGCAGCAATTTCTCATCGCCCCAAACTGGAGTATGGATTCAGAGTACTGGATTCAGAAGTACTGAATGCTTTTGCAGTACCGGGGGGATATGTTTATTTTACACGCGGCATTATGGCCCATTTCAATGGCGAAGCTGATTTTGCCGGGGTGCTTGGACACGAATTAGGTCACATTACACATCGTCACGGTGTTGCACAACAACGAAATGCAATACTGGGTCAATTGGGCATAATAGCTGGTATCATTATTTCTCCTGAGCTGGGACGATTTGCTGAAGCCGCTTCTACCGGGCTCCAATTATTATTTTTAAAATACAGTCGTGATGCTGAGCGGGAAGCTGATGAATTGGGCGTGGAATATTCTTCTAAAATTGGCTACGATGCGCAGCAGATGGCAAATTTTTTTATTACGCTGGAAAGAAGTTCAGCAGGGTCTGCATCTGCTGAATTACCTGAATTCTTATCGACTCACCCCAACCCGGGTGACCGCAATACAACTGTAACCAGGTTAGCTGCTGAATGGAAACAAAAACTTAATCTCACCAATCCTCTGGTGAACCGAAACGTTTACCTCAGAAGAATTGAAGGTTTAATATATGGTGAAGATCCAAAAGGAGGGTTTCTTGAAAATAATGTTTTTTATCATCCTGATTTAAAATTCCAGTTTCCTACACCGTTGAATTGGAATTACCAGAATAGCCCGCAACGGGTTCAGCTTGCACCAAAAGATGGCAAAGCACTCATGATGATGATGCTTGCACAGGGCAATTCACTGCAGGAAGCGGCCAATACTTTTTTACAACAGAATAAATTGACAACGATAGAATCAAGGAATACTACAGTGAATGGATTGCAGGCTATAAATATAATTGCAGATCAGCAGCCGGAACAACAAGGTCAGCCTGTGCTTAGAACCTTATCCTATTTTATTCAATATAACGGGAACATCTATCTCCTGCTCGGCGTATCAGCGATCAACGATTTTAATAATTATTCCGCCAGCTTCAATTACACCATGCAGGGTTTCCGGTCACTAACCGATCCGGTAAAACTAAATAAAAAGCCAGAACGTGTAAGGATAAAAACGATTGGTTCAAGTATGACACTGGCCCAGGCTTTCCGTCAGTATAACGTTCTGGAAAAACGCATGGAAGAATTTGCGATTTTAAATGGTATGAAATTAACGGACAATCTTACACAGGGAACTTTGATAAAAATTATAGCTGAGTAACGCTGAGAATAAAAAAAATATTACGCAGTTGTTGCTATGAGGCGTTGCTTTATGATTGCCTGCCAACAAATATGGTATTTTTTTTTTTACTTTGTTTTGTTGGTACGCCATGGGATTACCTTGTTCTCCCTATTATTTTTTAAGAATTACTGTTCTTGTCCCGTTATATGTTGTTTGTGTATTGCCTCCATTATTCGTAAATGTAGCAGTAATGTCATTGGTAAGTATTAATGAGTCATTCGAAATTTTTTGTATGGTAAGCACAACAGTTGAATTTGATAATTGATCATACAGGGAAACTGAATTATTTGTATTAACTGAATATTTAATTGCAAGTGATTTTGGATTATTTACGATAACCGGGTCGCCAGCTTGATTAATTAATAATGTGTCTCTGGTATTAAATAAATAATAGTCAGTCGAAATTCCTGTGTATGAAACATTATAGGTGGAATTTGCCGGGTATATCCAGGCTTCAGAAATAAGTGTCCATTTATTTTGTAACAATGAAATTATTTCAAATGAAGGTTGCGTATCTTTTTTACAAGAAAATAATAAAGTTGCAAAAATTATTATCAATAGGGTTATTGATTTTTTCATTTGTAAATTATGAAGTTATTAAATGAAATTTCGAATCAATATCTTTTTACAAAAGTATTTGTAGAAATTTTGATATGAAACTCCCTTGCTTTCAAATATAGTTAATTACAAAAACCTGTAAGAAATCTTGAAACATTTATTTCTGTTCATTTTGTTGGTACGCCACCCGCTGGCTCTGCAGCATACCAATCGATGGCGAAAAACGCATGGAAGAATTTGCGATTTTAATAGGAATGAAATTAACGGACAATTTTACACAGGGAACTTTGTTAAAAATTATATCTGAGTAATGCTGAGAATAAAAAATTATCTTTTCTCTATCATCTGTCACAAACCTGCGTTTATTTGCGAAATACCATTAGCAAAATAGTTGTGCTAACTATAAGAATCGTAAATAAATAAAACGATCGCAAATTAAATTTTTCTTTTACCCAAAAGATTAATGACATGATTGGTAGAACAAATAACATAGCAAGCATTGGAAACCAAAAAAGTTCGAATATAGCACCAACAGCGGCAAAACGATAAATATTTATTATTTGCCCCAAGAGCCAAAATACAAATACGAGCACACTAAACAGGAATAAAATTTTACTTTTCCTTGTATTCTTAAAACTGATTATTTCCTGTGTCATAAATTTTAAATTATTAAAGACTCAAAGTTTGGCCGTATTGATTTTAATCATTACCAGCCTTTGCTCCGGGCAACCTGCTTTTAATCCATTTAATCTGTCCGTTGTGATTTGATTCATGTTCGCATACATGAAACCACTTGCAGTAATTATTTGTAGGTTGACCTGCAAAACCTTTGGGAACAACTGACATTAACCACTTATCGTCACGTTTCTTAAACTCTTCTCATGTTTTTGCACGGGTTTCTTTTAATATATTAAGATAATAATCAAGATCATTTCCTTTAATCATTTTACGGCCCTCATCGCCAAGGCCCATAGCTGCATCCCATTTGGCTTTTTCGTTTTCGTTTAACTGCCGCTTTTCAAAAGTATCGGTGTGATACCAAACGTCTGTAGCAGCTAAATGTAAAAGCATTGCACCGATAGTGTTTGATTTTGCGTCATGCAAATAATCAAGGTCTTCCTTTGTCATATCTGTAACTGATCGTAAAACAACCATACGCATCCAATTCATCATAGAAACAAGTGTACCGATTTGTGGTGAAAAACCTTCCTTAGGCCCGATGATATGAATGCTTTCTTCCGGGGTTTTATCCATGGCTAAACTTATCTGAGGAAAAAATGTTAGTCCGGTTAGCCCGGTGGCAACGGCTGTCGTTGTTTTAATAAAATTCCTGCGACCGATATCTTTTGTAATTTTTTCCATAAAAGTTAGTTTAAGGAAAGTTAAGCAAATTGTTTGGTTCGCAATTGCTAAACCGGAGGAACTGAGTCTGCTTTATAGTTTTTCATATTTGTAATTTCTTCCGGGCAATTATTATTTTGAAAAATTGAGTGTAATAAGTAAAATAATTATGAGAATTCCTATGAGCGAAGCCATAAATAAATAATCAGCAATTGTTTCAAGTCGTAGCTCTCTTTTGGGGTTGGTTGTTCTGATAGAAGCAAATGAAAACATACAGGAGAAAGTAAGAAGTAATGCAATAACTGAAGTGAATTCATCAATCGTACTCGTTTCTGCTCTATTAGTTATGTGTAAAGAAGTAATTACAAAAAGACAAAAGCCTAAAAGATTTGCTGAAGTGTTTAATATATGTTGTGAAGTTCTATTCGGCATTTCTAAAGTACCTGGTTGAAAGTTAAGCAAATTGTTTGGTTTGCAATTGCAGCATTCCTATTGGATGGGGTTGCTGCTAAACGCAAAGCCAGCACACGGCAAACCCCATGTGACCACATTCTTTTTATTTGGAGATTAGTTTGGAGACACCGGAGGAACTGAAAAACAAATTTACGAGTTAGCAAACGGTTTTACCCATGACCAGTTTGTCACTGCCATGAAGTTAGCTTTAGAAGATGTTGAGGCTAATCTTATTTTATCAGTTGAACCTGTTCAAAAGTAAGATAGCCGGGGTTATAACTTTTAATAGGGAATGGAGCATCTAACGGGTAGTTCTTTTTAATATGAATATTGTAGCCGCTTTGCGGTCTGCCGTGTTCTCTTACGGTCAAATGAGAAATAGCATATACTGGCAATAATATTTCCATTTGTCTTGATGAACCATGAACGTCTTGCGGAGCAAAACGATGGCCGTCTGTTGCAAATATTATAACCTTAAAGAATTGTAATTTTTCTGACATAAAATAATTTTTTAATGTTGAGTGAAAAAGTCAAATTAATAAAAGTCGAACCCATTGGAGGTTTAGATGATAACCCATACTCAATGCTTACGTTTGAAGTAAACGGAGAAACAAAAAGCATGGGTTATCTGATAGCAAATTACTATCACTGCTTAACGATGTCGAGGATAGAATTTTTAAACATCGTGGTCAGCAGCAAACTCCTCAAACAACTGCCGCATCCGTTTTATGATGTCAGCACTTGTATATGGTTCGTGTAAATCGTCTAAGCCAACAGCAATAGTGTTGTCTTTGTCTTGTCGGGGGAAGAAATGTATTCTTTGCCCGTAGTGTGGAAGAAGCTCCATATCTTTATTAGATACATGAGCATAAAAACCATGAAGCCAGTTGTGTACTCTTTGCGATTCATGGTCAATCGTAGGTATTAAATCTGTTATACATATATAACCTGCAAAAGGTTTTTAGAAGCCTCGGTCTGATTCACCGGGGCTTCTGCCTCTCCGGTCATGTCAAAGGTATGGTAAATAACCACTTAAAGATTGTCAACCATGCAGAAAATACTGTAATTACTGAGGGTTTGTTCGTTGTCTGTCGTTTTGAAGTGTCAAAAATTATATGGGGTTGTCCAATAGCATTGCAGTCGTATATCAGGTTGTGTCCACCAATAAAAAACCTCCTGCGTTCTGTCTAACGACAAAAATGAAAACGACTGCTACTTAGGCTTGCCGGTAACGAAGAAGGGATTAGAAGCACCACTGTTCGTTAACGCACCACTGCCAATTAGAAGCACCACTGTTTGATTACCGAACAAAGCCCTTCTTTTTAAAATTTCTTTTAATCTTATGTTAGCTGCATGTGCTACTGTTCGTTCAAGGCACATCAGCCCGAAGTTCGCACAACTGTTCATTAGATGCTCGTTACTCTTCTTC
>JANLSA010000149.1:0-1526 GCA_031362085.1 Bacteroidota bacterium
TGTCGAATTTTTATTTCAATGATCCGGTTGTATCTAAAAATGCAGAAGGAAGTACAATCATAAGTTTTTCTCTTCCAGGTTCAGACAGTAGCGGTTCATCAATCAGGCATTCATATATTATTAAGCAACAGGATTACATGATTGATTTTAATGTGGAGATGGTTGGTGCAAATAAATTATTGACAGGTGGTGTAATGAATCTGAACTGGAATTATAAAGCCGTAGCTCAGGAAAGCGATTTTACATACGATCAAACCAATACACAAATTGGTTTTGTGATGGATGACGAATTTGATTATTACAGCATTTCAAAGCGCAGCGATAAAACGTTTGAAAAACCAGTAAAATGGTTGGCTGTACGTCAGCGATTCTTTAATACAATTATTGTTGCTAAAAATAGTTTTACCGGCGGTAAAATGGAATGGACAATGCCGACGGATAGTCAAAAAACGGTTGTCCAGTTGCAGGCAAATATGAAAGTGAAAGTAGAAGGTCAATCAAATACGACAATTCCTTTCAGCATTTATTATGGCCCGGCAGATTATAATTTGCTGCTGAAGTATGATATGAAAATGGGAAAATTGATCAACCTGGGCCAGGGGTTTTATGCATTTGTTCGTCCATTAAATAAATATTTAGTCATTCCCATATTCAATTTCTTTAAAAACAATATTGCCAGTTTGGGGTTGGTAATTTTATTACTCACATTTATTATTCGTCTTTTAATATCGCCACTTACTTATACCAGTTATTTGAGTGGTGCAAAAATGAAAGCATTACGTCCTGAAATTGCAAAGTTGAAAGCTAAACATGGCGACAATCAACAGGCAATGAGTATGGATCAAATGAAACTGTTTCGGGAGGCAGGTGTAAACCCATTAGGAGGCTGTATCCCTGCTTTATTACAAATCCCTATTTTCTTTGCCCTGTTCAGTTTTTTTAATTCAAGTGTTGATCTCAGGGGTGTCAGTTTTTTATGGGCAGACGATTTATCAGTTTATGATAATATTATAAAGTTTGGTGTTAATATTCCGCTACTGGGTAATCACCTGAGCATTTTTAATCTTACGGCTACAATTACCAGCTTTCTTATTTCAATTTATAGTATGAGTATGACTCCGGATCAAAGTAATCCGGTTTTGAAATACATGCCCTATATATTTCCCGTTTTTCTGTTATTCTTCTTTAACAAGCTTCCCGCAGCGTTGACTTGGTATTATACAGTTTCCAATTTAGTTACACTTATTATTCAAATCGTAATTCAAAAGTATATAATAGACCATGATAAAATTTTGGCGAAGATTGATGAAAACCGGAAAAAGCCAAAGACAAAATCAAAATGGCAGGAAAAAATGGAACAAATGCAGGATCAGCAAAAAGCCTTGAAAGCTTCGCAACAAAAGAATAAGCGTTGATACTGTTAAAAAATATATCAAAAAAAAACAGCCTCTTCAGGCTGCTTTTTTTTTGAAGTAATAATTTATAAACAGGCATGTTGCGGTTGCAACTAATTGGCTAATTTGGTA
>JANLSA010000153.1:0-5468 GCA_031362085.1 Bacteroidota bacterium
AAAGAAGAACTTGAAAAAGAAGAATATAAAGAAGGTAAAAAATACACAGAAGAAATATTCAATTCTGATGTAAAGAAATTTTATGGAACGGGCAATGTATTTAACCCGGAAATAAAAACTGAACTCACAGACAAAAAAGATAAATGGTATAAAATAACTCTTAATCTTCCGCCACTAGGAGCCTTAATTTTGAAATAATATTTAATCTAACAAAGTAGAAAGAGGGAAGGGGTAAAAAGAAATTCTTAAATCATATCATTCTCTTTTTCATCTCCTGGTTACATTTCATTCACCCAGCATGGCTGCTAATGCAAGTAATTCTTCTTTTTTATAATTATCTTTTTCCGAAGTAAAACATTTAGAATATTCTTCTAATAAATACTGAATAATTTTTTTATTCCTCAGGGGTTTGAAATACACACCCACCGGAGGAACAGCGATTCGCTTAAAATAATTTTCTACATCCGTATGTGTAAATACCTGTCCGGATGATGGGTCAATAAAAAATTCAATCTTATTAATGGGGTTAGGAAGGTTTTCGTCAGAGTAACCCGGTTTAAAATAGGCAAGCACAGATTGTTTGGGAATATTGATTGCCTTTACCGGAATATCCAGCAATTCACACAAGGCTAAATAAAGTACACCGTTAGCTGCCTGGTTACCTCTTTTTGTTTCCAGTACTTTATGAATCAGAAAATCGTTGGGCTCTTTATAATTTACTTCATGCCCCTTAAATCCAAAATAACTGTAAAGAATACTGGACACTATATTAATTTGCTCAAGCGGTGTTAGATAATTATTCAGCTCAAGCCAGATATTACGTCTGATTTTTTCTATTTCCTGGTACACAATTGTATTGCTCATATCAGGATATGCAAATTTGCTTACCAATAATGCTCCGGCCATTAAATCGAAATGACCCGTTATATTCCACTGATGAAATTCACTATACAAATCACGGTAATGTAATTTATGAATGATGATTTCAATTCGTCCCTGTATTTCTTCATTGGGTGTAGTTTCCCATAGATGCTCAAGATTGGGGATAATTGGTTTTCCGTAGTCAACAATTTTTTGAGTTACGGCATCAAAGACTTCCAGATCGGGGTCGTCTATCAAATGTAAAAGTGCATTTATCTCAGTGGTGGTTTCCATGATATTGTTAAAGACACAATATCCAACCTGTAAGCCGTATTCTATCCGATGTCTTTTCCACAGGTGGGGAGAAGCAAGCATTGATTAAAAAAAAACATTGACTGGAGGCAAGCAAGTGTAAAATTTAATCTTTAACAAACAATGCTTTCAACTCAGAAGCATCATTCGCCTTCATTTTTCCACCAAGTATTAATCGGATTTGCCTTCTTCGTAATGCACCTTCATACAGTTTTTTTTCCTCATCTGTTTCAGGAATCATTTGTTCAATAACTCTTGGTTTCCCATTGGGGTCAAGAGCTACGAAAGTATAATATGCCTCGTTACTTTTATATTTATATTGATGCAATACATCTTCTCCCCAAACATTCATATGCACTTCCATCGAAGAATTAAAAGCCCGGGAAACTTTTGCTTCTATATGAACCACATTACCCAATTTTATAGGTGCTTCAAAAGAAATATTATCAACCGACGCTGTAACTACCGGTGCATTACAATGTTTCATTGCTGCAAGTGCAGCGGCTATATCCATCCAGTACATCAGGCGGCCACCCATTAAATTACCAAACAAATTTGTGTCATTTGGTAAAACCAATTCAGTCATAATCACTAAACTCTTTGTGGCTTTTTTAGTATCCATTTATAAAATTTGTACAAAGATAATGGAGTACGTGTGCATTGAACAATCGATTTAAACTGGTGATAATAATCATATTTATTTTATTGCTGCCATCCATTACTTTTGCCCATAATAATTGCCAGTTATGAATCCAACGCCTGTTATATCATTTGACAATACCGAATTAGCTTTCAAGTATAAATCAGATGCTGCATTAAGTAAAGCTCAGTTTCTTTTTTCATCAATGGGTAAACCCTGGTTGGTTAAACTGGGATTAAAAATTACTCCTATTGCTATCCGATGGAAATTTCCTTTTACCAAAACAATAATACGCTCAACCATTTTTCAACAGTTTGTTGGTGGTGAAACGTTGGAACAAACTGCAACAGTAGCTGATAAACTTTCGGCTTTTAACGTAAATGTGATTTTAGACTATGGTGTAGAAGGCGGAGATGATGGTGAACCGGGTTTTGAAAAATCTGCAGAAGAATTTATCCGTGTAATTAATTATGCTGCTACGCAAAAAAATATCCCGTTCATGAGTATTAAAGTAACCGGCATGGCAAGGTTTGCGCTGCTGGAAAAAATAGATACCATCATGAATACGGCTGATGGCACATTGATGAAACGGTATTTGAAAGCATTGAATGAGTTACCGGCAAATGAAAAAGAAGAATGGCATCGTGTACGACTTCGGTTAAGACATATTTGCGAAATAGCTGCCGAAAAAAATATTGGCGTATTAATAGACGCAGAAGAAACCTGGATACAGGACCCCGTAGATGCACTCACAATATTAATGATGGATGAGTTTAATAAAACAAAATGCGTTGTCTATAATACATTGCAACATTACCGTCATGACCGTTTACAGTTTTTAAAAGATTCTTACGAAGCCGCTGTAGAGAGAAATTTTTTTCTTGGTGCCAAATTAGTTCGTGGTGCTTATATGGAAAAAGAAAGAAACAGAGCAGTCGAAATGGGTTACCCATCACCGATACAGCCGGATAAGGTAAGTACTGACCGTGATTATAATGCCGGCGTTGAATTTTGTATAGAACATATAGATCGGATCGCGGTGATCATTGCTTCACATAATGAATACAGTAATTTGTACCCGACTGAGCTTTTACAAAAAAAAGGGTTACCATTCAATCATCCGCATGTACATTGGAGTCAGTTGTATGGTATGAGCGATAATATTACTTTCAATCTTGCTTATGCAGGTTGCAGTGTAAGTAAATATCTTCCTTTTGGTCCTATAGAAGATGTCATCCCTTATTTAATGCGACGTGCACAGGAAAATAGTTCGGTGGCCGGACAAACGGGCAGAGAATTAAGTTTGATAAAAAAAGAATTAACGAGACGAAAAAAATAGCGAATCGTTTTGATTGTTTGTAAAATATCCTTTTAAAAAACTTTATGAAAAACATTTTAGCGGTATTCTTTTTAGTAGCATCTTTTTTTTCAGCAATAGCCCAGGATACAGAAAAAATTGAAAAATTGATTCAGGACGGAATTGCATTACACGATAAAGGTGAATACGCAGAGGCAATCAGGAAGTACAACGCAGTGCTGGATTTAGATAAAAATAATTTCGATGCAAACTATGAAAAGTCTTATTCGCTGTATGTAATGGGTAAATTGAAAGAGGCTGCATCCATTTCAAAAGACCTACTCAAAAAATTTTCTGACCATCCGGGTATTAAAGCCCTTTATATACAGTATGGAAACATTTTGGATGATTTAGGAAAAGGAAAAGAAGCAATCGAAATTTATTCAGAAGGCATTTTAAAATTTCCTACCGAGTATCTTTTATATTTCAACAAAGGACTTACTCAGCAGAAAACAGAAAAATTTGCTGAAGCCTTACTGAGTTATGAAAGCTCTCTGAAACTAAAACCCCTTCATGCATATTCTAATTATTATACCGGGTTATTAATTCAAAAACAAAACCGTATTCCGGCATTTCTTGCTTATGCAACATTTCTTGCTATTGAGCCCAATACGAAAAGATCAAAAGAAGGGTTTGATAAAATAAATCAGATCATGGTTTCTAATATTAAAAAAGAAGGAAATAATACAACGATTTTTCTCGAACCTGCATTATCAGGCGATAAAAAAAAGAAAACAGAAAATGATTTCAGCTCTGTTGAAATGATTTTCTCTTTGCTTTCTATTCCTGATAATAATAAGGGCATAGACAGTATTCCATCTACACCAGCGGATAAACTGAGTTTTAAAATCCAAATGCTTATCAATTCCCTTTCCAGTTATAAAAAAGATGGCAACGGATTTTATTGGGAGCATTATGTTCCCTTCTTCGAAGCCATGAAGGAAAATAATATGGTTGGCACTCTTGCTCATTTAATTTATCAACCTGCAATGGAAGCGGAGAATGATCGTTGGCTGGAAAAAAATGATAAAGCCATTGAGGAATTTAACGACTGGCTAAAATCGTATAAATGGGATAAATAAATACATCTGTCCTTTACACATATTTCCCACGTCTATAGCTTTATCGGGCAGGCACATTTCCTTATCTTGCACATATGCAGCAATACCTCGATTTATTAAAGCATATTTTATATACTGGTACAGAAAAAACGGACCGCACCGGTACGGGAACTAAAAGTGTATTTGGTTATCAAATGCGGTTTGATTTGCAAAATGGTTTTCCATTAGTAACTACTAAAAAAATTCATCTGAAAAGTATAGTGCATGAGCTACTTTGGTTTTTGAAAGGGGAAACAAATATTGGTTACTTAAAAGAAAATAATGTTAAAATCTGGGATGAATGGGCGGACTCAACCGGCGAATTGGGACCTGTATATGGAAAACAATGGCGCAGTTGGGAAGGGAAAGATGGAAAAATTGTAGATCAGATAACAGAATTGGTAGAACAAATAAAAAAGAACCCAAATAGCAGACGATTAATTGTGAGTGCATGGAATGTGGCTGAGTTATCGAAAATGGCATTAATGCCATGTCATACTATCTTTCAGTTCTATATCGCAAATGGGAAATTAAGCTGTCAGCTTTATCAACGCAGTGCAGATGTTTTTTTAGGAGTGCCATTCAATATTGCTTCCTATGCATTACTTACACTGATGATTGCGCAGGTTTGTGATCTGCAGCCTGGCGAATTCATTCATACGTTTGGTGATGTACATATTTATAATAATCATACTGATCAGGTAAACGAGCAATTAAGCCGAACTCCCTTCCCTTTGCCAACAATAAAAATAAATTCAGATGTAAAAAATATTTTTGATTTTAAGTTTGAGGACTTTACATTGGAAAATTATCAGTGCCATCCGGCTATTAAAGCTCCTGTTGCAGTTTAGTTTTAATTTATAAATTGATTTATTGAAAAAATGATTATATCACTCATCGTCGCAGCATCTACTAATAATGTCATCGGGAAAGATGGCAAAATGCCCTGGCATTTACCTAACGATTTAAAACATTTTAAAAACATTACCTGGGCAATGCCGGTAATCATGGGTAGAAAAACATTTGAAAGTCTGGGTAAGCCATTGTCAGGTAGAAAAAATATTATAATCACCCGGCAAAAAGATTATAATCCGGATGGAACAATTTCAGTACAAAGCTTAGTTGATGCAATATCGGAAGCAAAAAAAATGGATGTGAAAGAGGTTCTGATTATTGGTGGCGGTGAAATTTATAAGAT
>JANLSA010000165.1:0-2440 GCA_031362085.1 Bacteroidota bacterium
CAGGAATCACCCTTTTTGCCTGTAAAAATAAATCGTCAGCGGATCAGGCTAAACTATCTGCAGAAGACTCAGCTAAAATTTATGAGGCGCAAAGAGCAGAGAAAAAAGCACATGCTGCTCCTGTAACAACAACAGTTTACAAAGATGAAAGCAGTAATACTGCATCAGCAAAACAAGGTTGGAGCAGTGCTGCAAAAGGCGCAGTAATTGGTGGTGCAGCAGGTGCAGTAACCGGTGCAGTTATTAACAAGAAAAACCGGGCTGCTGGTGCTGTGGTAGGTGGTGTAGCAGGTGCCGGTGTTGGATATACTATTGGTAGGGCAAAGGATAGAAAAACAGGTAGAGTACAACCGAAAAACTAAGTTCTTGTCAAAACATAAAACAAAAAGGGTTTATCAAATGATAAACCCTTTTTTAATTCAATTTATAAAGCGAATACCTTTAAGTTTGTAACGTTTCATTTTATAAAAACCATGAACTAATGAAAAAAAATAAAAATCACAAATGAACCTTTTAGGAAATGTTATCTGGCTTTTATTCGGGGGATTATTAGCAGCACTTGGATATTTAATTGGCGGTTTGGTTTTATGCGTAACCATTATAGGAATTCCATGGGGCCTTCAATGCTTTAAGCTGGCAAGTTTGGTTTTATGGCCTTTCGGGAAAAAAGTTGTGTATGACAGTTCCAATGCCGGTTGCCTGGGGACTTTGGCAAATATCATCTGGCTTATTTTCGGAGGGTTGTACACTGCCCTTATTCATATTGTGATGGGATTTTTATTATCGATAACTATAGTTGGTATTCCTTGGGGCAAACAGCATTTTAAATTAGTTGAAATTTCCTTAATGCCTTTTGGTAAAAAAATAGTTTGGGATTGATATTCTTTTCTATCTGGGTTTTCAAAATAATCTTTACAAATAAGGAAAGCTGTTCTGCGACTGGGTTCCTGCTTTTACAAACGCTTTATAATTTTTGTGGTAATAAAAAATATTATTAATACCAAAAGTGTTTATCTTCATTATTGTTTATTGAGTTTCTTCAGAATACCTTCAGAATTTCTTCTCCTGCATCCTTTACAAAAGCCAAAATAATATTAGTTAACTTAAACAATTACATTTATGAAAAAGATGATTTCTTTTAGCTATTACCTGGCATTGGTAATAGCCATTACACTTTCTGCCTGTCAAAAACAAAAGCAGGAACCAGCGGTAACAGCCACCGATAATTTATCAGTTGCTGAAAAAATTATTGTTCCTGAAACAGACCTTAGTTCCTCCAACAGCAATGGCCAATCCAATAATAATGACTATAATACTTTTTATGGCCCCACTGTTCAAATGGGTAATGGACATCTTCGTTCGTGGATTAATATCAGGCGGTCTGATGACAAACCCTTAGCAATTGGAATTGAAATGACTGATAATTCATTGCATGGACTACCGACTGATCCCTCAAATTTTGCAGCCAGTACGTTTGTATTAACGCTGCACCAGAAAGCAAGAGCCATAACACCATTTGATCATTTAACAATAAACTGGGAACCCGTAGGTCATGAACCACCCCATATTTATGATGTACCGCATTTTGATATGCATTTCTATAAAATTTCAGTATCCGATCAATCAGCTATTACCGGTGTACCCGGCCCTGCTCCTGCTGCCGGATATTTACCTGCTTCGTATGTTATACGGGGAGCTACTGTTCCTCAAATGGGCACACACTGGCTTAATCCTGCTTCACCGGAACTGCCACCTACACTGGCGCCATTTACACATACTTTTATTTATGGATCAAACAATGGACATGTGCATTTTCTCGAACCAATGATTACAAGGGCATTTTTAATGGGGGGCACTTCTATTAACAGGGCATACCCTCAACCAATTCATTTCTCACCAGCTGGTACTAATTATCCCAGCCATTACAGAATTTGGAAAGATGAAGATAATAGCAGGCATTATATAGCACTTACTGATTTTTTAGCGAGATAAATTTTTTAAATTAATAAATTTTCAGTAATAACCCCGGTTATAAAAAGCCGGGGTTTTATTTTGCCCCGCTTTGATTTTAGAAAATATTTTTTTCAGATTCATCTGAGTCTTGTCATACCAGCCCAACTAATTTATTGAACCTACAATTTAAAAAGATCTCTGGCGAGTGATCTCATCGTGTATTCCATTTAAACCATTTAATGCCCAGTGTAGTAAAAACGATTGTATAACCAATGGTTGCTAATAAATACAATGTTGTATCCTGTGTCCAGGTATGCGGATCCATACTCGCAGAAAGTAATCTTTTAACTGTGCCATAAGGAGACCATCGCACTGCTTCTCCCAATTCATGCCCCAGCATACCCAACTCTCCAAACATACCGATCATGATAAAAATAAAATAAGTAAGACGTGTGACAGCATTAACCGTCTCCGGATTTTTTATAAG
>JANLSA010000173.1:0-2856 GCA_031362085.1 Bacteroidota bacterium
CACCAAATAAGCACCTCGACACTTATAAAATATAAGTAAGCACCAATTTGTTGAAAACCGCTGTAACGAAGGCCGGCATTGATCTTAACTTTGTCGGTGACCTCCCAATCATCCTGAATATAAATAGCTGTCTCCGTTGCATATTTTACGCCTTCATTGTTGGGTCTGAAAATGATCGAGTCCTGGCGACCTGAAACTACATTGGGAACAAATTTGTGATAGGTAAATAAGCCTCCAAATTTTATTTTATGTTCTGGCAATGGATAATAATCGAAATCAACTTTCAGGTTTCCATCACGAATGCCAGACGAAAGTGTCAGGTCAAGATTATTTTGTGTAGCTGAAAATTTAAATTTATAATCATTATAAACCAACGTTGTATTTGCAAAAAGCCGGCGATTAAAAACATGATTCCACCGGAGTGTTGCTGTTGAATTTCCCCAGAGAATATTCGTATTGAAAGATCGTTCCTTATTTTTAAAGTCAAAAACATCTCTGCCAAAATAACCACTCAGGTATAATTTGTTTTTTTCAGAAAAACGATAATTCAGTTTTGCATTCAGGTCATAGAAATAATATCCCGAACCATAAAAATTACTTTGCTTACTTATAAATGGTTTTACCAATGCATCAATATAAGTTCTCCGGGCAGAAACCATATATGACATTTTGTTTTTAACCAGCGGACCTTGTAAAGAAAACCGGGAAGCAATAATACCGATACCACCATCCATCTGAAATTTATTTATATTTCCATCTTTCATAGAAATATCCAGTACGGATGAAAGTCTGCCTCCGTATTGTGCCGGCATACCACCTTTTATCAAGCTTACATTTTTTATTGCATCCGAATTGAAAATAGAAAAGAAACCAAATAAGTGGCCGGTATTGTAAACTACCGCATCATCAAGCATAATCAGGTTTTGATCGGGTCCGCCACCACGTACATAAAACCCTGCATTCCCCTCCCCTGCATTACGTATTCCAGGTAATAATTGAATAGCTTTTAATAAATCTACTTCGCCCATAAATGCCGGAATATTTTTTATCTGGCTCATGGTTAAATCCACTTTTCCCATTTGAGCATTTTTAACATTCGCATCTCTGCGTTTATTAAAAACAACCACTTCATTCATCGTAGATGATTTGCTGAGCAATAAAAAATTTTGTTGAAGATTTGTAGTTAATTCAATAACTGCAGCCAACGGATCATAAGCAATATGTGTAATACCAATTGAATACTTTCCTTCTACCAATGTAATGGAATAAAAACCATATTGATTACTGGTAACACCTTTAGCCTGTCCATTTATAATAATATTTGCGCCAATAATCAACTCACCTGAAAGACTATCTTTTACATAACCGTTTAGTGTAAACCGGTTTTGTGAAGACAAATTCGGGGCTATAAAAAAGATGACGAATAGAAAAAATAGTTTTCGCAAGGGTCTTTTTTTATTCTGATTATTTAGAAGTAAAGTTTATTATTTCTTTTGTGCTGCCACATTTCAACATGCCGCTTTTATATTTCGGGTGTGAAGTGCCGAGGTAGGGATTACGAATTTCTTTTTGTGCACTCAGCCAGTTACCGGAATTCACATCATCAAAAGCCATCGGGCATTCCTGGTAATAAATTTGTGCCCGGTCGTATTTTATATTATTTAATAAACCAAACAAAGCTTGTGATAAAACATTTAAGGAACCCCTTTGTTCCTGCAAATTGTTATCATCTGCAATAGCTTCTGTTTCTGATTTTATAGCATTTATGGATCTGGTTACCGATTCAATGTTTACTGAATCAGCCTTAAATTCATCAATTGGAATATCATCCAAAGAAGATTTAAACAAAGTCGCATTTTTTTTAATGGCTGCAGTGTCCCAGTTTACAAAACTCTCACTCATGGCATAATAGGCATTCAGCATATTTTCAACTGAAAGGTTAAACGTATCATTTTGCCTGCTTGAAGAAGAAACAGTCAAATCCGCAACTTCGGGCTGTTTTTCGTTTTTATTTTTACTAAAAACAAAGAAATACAAAACTGCTGCGCTAATTAATAAAACCAATACAGCAAAACCCATCCATTTTTTCATAAAATAAATTTGAAACAAAGTTAATTGAAACTGTTTGCAGTTGATAAAGCATTATTTTTGCGGCTCGAAAAAAATGTATGCGGTAAATTGTAATTAGAAAGTAAAGCCCGATTAGCATTACACTACTCACAACTTACCGCTCACAACTTACTTTTATGCTCGCAGGTTTAACAAACGTAACATTCGAATTCGGCTCCCGTGCTCTTATAGAAGATGCCACCTGGCATATTCATCCCAATGAACGGATTGGATTGATTGGATATAATGGTACCGGTAAATCAACGATTCTAAAATTATTTTCCGGCGAATACACTCCATCGGCGGGTTTAGTAGAAAAAAGTAAAAGCACATCCATTGGTTACTTGCACCAGGACTTATTAAGTTTTGATACCAACGATTCAATATTTGAAGTAGCATTAAGTGCATTTGAAAGAGTATTACAATTGGAAAAGGAAATTGAAGTTTTGGGCGTAGAATTGGAAAAAACCGGTGATGAAAAAACATTGCATGAGTACACCGATCGTTTACATGAATTAGAAACGTTGGGTGGCTATAATATTCATCATCAGACAGAAGAAATTTTACAAGGTCTTGGTTTTGCCAATGCCGATTTAAAAAGGCCCTATAAAGAATTCAGTGGTGGATGGAGAATGCGGGTGCTACTTGCAAAAATGATTTTACAAAAACCCGATCTCCTGTTATTAGATGAGCCTACCAACCACTTAGATCTTCCATCGATTGAATGGCTGGAAAAATATTTATTGC
>JANLSA010000191.1:0-2636 GCA_031362085.1 Bacteroidota bacterium
AACGTATTTTAAAACCCCGGAGCAGCGAAACTTTTTTTTTGAGAACATATGTACAAATGACTGGAATGAAAACCAGGATGCAGGTTACCCGATTGCAAAAGCAACAGAAGAAAAACTGGCAGAATTCCCCGAATGGGAGAAACCAATAAAAGATATTTATGGCCGATGGGAAGAAATGCTGGGAGGGCCCATTCAGGAAACGGTTGAAATCTTCAGGGAGCTAAAGCAAAACCCGGGGTTAAAAATTTATGCACTTACAAACTGGAGTGCAGAAACATTTCCTGTTGCACTGCAGCGGTTTGATTTTCTCCATTGGTTTGATGGCCGTCTTGTAAGCGGTGAAGAGAAAACAAGAAAACCATTTCCTGATTTTTATCAGAAATTGTTTGATAAATTTTCAATCAATCCATCATCTGCAATTTTCATTGATGATAATTTAAGAAATCTAAATGCAGGGGAACTGATGGGTGTAAAAGGTATTCATTTTAAGAGTGCCCGACAATTGAGAAAGGAATTAAAAAACATTTATCTTGATCTAAAATAGAAAATGGAAAATTACCAAAATCCCGATCAGCTGGAAAATAGTTCTTATTCGCAAAACCTGTTTGACAATCATGAACAGTATATTGACGCTACGCTTGGACAACGTTTTCTGAATTGGTTAGTTGATAATTTGCTGATGCGTTTTGGGTTAAGTTATGTTACAGGCACTGCTGTTGGCTATCTTTTAGGTACCTTTTTCCCGGAGTATATAACAAGGGTAATTGAGAGTGGGAATCAATTTGATTTATATTTTCTGGCTTACCTGGTTGGTATATTTAATTATCTGCTTTACTATACCATTTGCGAAAAAGCATTTAAAGGATATACACTGGGAAAATTGTTAACCGGTACAAGAGCTATACGCATTGATGGAACTGAACTCACATTTAAAGACGCCTTGCTGCGTACACTTTCAAGAATCGTTCCCTTTGAAGTGTTTAGTGCATTTGGCAGAAAGCCCTGGCATGATAGCTGGACAAATACAAGAGTGATAAAATCGAGATAAGTTTTACCTGAATGAAATCAACTCTACTTCAAATATCAAAGTGCTATTGGGGCCAATAACTTTACTTACCTGCCTGCTACCATACGCCAAATGTGGGGGAAGAAATAAACGCCACTTACTTCCGGTTGGCATTAATTGTAATGCTTCTGTCCATCCGCTGATAACTGCATTCAATGGAAAACTTGCAGGCTGGCCTCTTTGTACCGAACTGTCAAACACTTCGCCGCTGATAACGGTACCATGATAATGACAGGTAACTGTATTATGAGCTAATGGTTTTTCACCGGCACCCATTGTAATTACTTCATACTGCAAACCGCTGGGTAATGATACAACGCCTTCTTTTTTTGCATTCTCTGCTAAAAATTCTTCACCTGTTTTCATATTGTCGTTTTGTTTTTGAGTTAAAAGTTGTTTTAGTTTATATGCGACGGACATAAATATTTATTTAAAAAAAAAAATATGGGTTTGAATTTAAAACATAATTATTTTAAATATAAAAGCCGCTTCATCTGAAGTGGCTTTTATATCAAGGATTGTATATGTAGTAGCATTAAGAAGCAGGACCTGAAATTTTTGTCCAGAGCCATTCACTTATTATCCCATCCGGTTATTGGTTGTGCTTCCATCCAACAATATACTGCCGGTTGGTAAAGTGATTGTCTAATCAGGCCCTGCTATAGAGATTGGTGGTTTGTTGACATTTATACATCCTTCGCATGAATGCTCTTTTTTGCATGAAACAAAAAGTATAATCCCTGTTATTATAATAAGTTTAGCGAAATTCAGAATTGGTTTCATGTTAATTAGCATTAAAGGGATCAATATGTAAAATTCAGGATCATGTTACCGCTATTGGGGACGAATATTGTGTCCATGCGTAAATAATTAATATACCACCCACTATCACCAGCATAATCTCCTATAGTGAATGTATTGACAGTATTGCCACAGACAGGGTATTGAAATATAGTATCAATATGAGGCCGCAACCCGGTAAACCATCTATTTTGATCGCCCGGTAAACCACCAACTGATCCAGGAACAACTGTTTGATTAGTTCCCTGCTGCGTAAACAGGCCATTTACGGTAAAAATTATATTGCAATCACTCGATGTACATAATCCGAGACTGTCTTTAATGTGAATGGTAATATATTTCTTTGGGAATAATTTTAGCACAAAGCTGTCACAGGAAGAAATATAGCCTTCGTAATAATCAACTGATGCGTTTCCGGGAATGAATGTTATTGGGGCAAATAGATAATAACCTGGTTCAAAATTTAGATTCCATAATGCTGTCCAATATCCTACTTTAGTAACAGCACCTAAACCAATTTCATTTCCCTCAAAGAAAAACTCACCGTTTGCATCAGTAACTAAATGAAGCCTGCGCCCAGATTTTAGCCATGCTTCAACGGTTACTCCAGGTAATGGCAAGTCGGTCCCATATTCTACAATCCGGGCCTTTCCTGTTTTGGTTATTGGTGGGGGGGGGGTTGTAGGTGGGGGTGTAGGAGGAGGAGGAGGAGGTGGTGGTGGTGGTGGCGGTGTTGTTACAACAGAGGCAACAGGTTTTTCTTTTTTGC
>JANLSA010000214.1:0-3925 GCA_031362085.1 Bacteroidota bacterium
TCAAAAAACAATTTAAAACAATGTTTGGTGAAGTTCAGATAATCAGCGCTGAAAAAATTTAAACTTATAAATAATAAATCATGAAATCTTATTTTAAACTTTTTATCTTATCTCTTGCACTATCGGTTTCGGTATTATCAGCAAAAGCACAACAGCAAAAAGCAGAAGAAGTTTGCTACAATCCCAACCTGGTTAAAGACACCACTAAGAAAAGTATTAAATCTATGGCTTTTGCCATCCACCATGGCGACAGTATAAAAATCAGTTATCATTCTCCCGGTGTTCGTAAAAGAATTATCTGGGGTGGACTTGTGCCTTTTGATGAAGTGTGGGTAACCGGTGCACACGATGCTACTACTATTGAAACAGTAAAGGATTTAATGATTGATGGAAAATTAATTCCTGCCGGTAAATATGCCTTATTTACCATACCAGGAAAAGAGGAATGGATAGTTATCATCAATAAAAACTGGAAACAACATCTGGCAACTGAATACGATGAAAAAGAGGATGAAGTGAGAATAAAAATTAAACCAATAAAAAACGATCATACAGAAAGGCTGCAATATTTTATAGAAACCAGTAACAACAGCAACGGAAAAATTGCGGTAGCATGGGAGAAGTTAAGGATTGAGTTTCCATTTACCATCAAAAACTAAAGGGTACTTAACACCAGCAACAACAAAAATTTCCGAGGCATCCTGAAGTAGTAAAGGATGACTCGGATTTTTTTTTGAATATTAAATAATCCTGATTCCTGTAAAAGAAAGAATGGAAAAACCACTTCTCAACAAAGCATTCTCCTGTCCTTTAAATGTGTGAATGATATAACTTATTACAAATGTTGTGTAAAACTTAAGGGCTTTTAGTTATTCACCTTTGTTGAGTGACATTTCAGTCACCTTTAAATCAAAAAAATCATGAGAATATTCCAAAAAATTACATTGGCGCTTGCTTTAATTATACTTTTTGCATCTTGTCAATCCGGTACAGAAGTAAGCCAAACGCTTTCCAAAACAGAAACAAGAATGGAAATGATGAACAAAATTGCTGATGATAGTACAATGGCAAGAGAAATGATGGGGGCCATGATGAACAGCCAAAACGGTAAAATGATGATGCATCAACATCAAACAATGATGATGGAGGATAATAGTTCAATGATGAATATGATGAAAGATAATCCGGCTATGATGCACAGCATGATGATGAATATGATGGAAGCTTGTAAGAATGATACAACAATGATGGCAGGAATGTGTAAAGCGATGATGGGGAACAAGGAAATGATGGATATGATGGAAAAAATGAAGGGTGAAAAAAAAGATATGAATATGAACGGAATGAAAAAATAATTGCACATAATCATTTTCAAAAATTAAAACTATGATGAACAATAATGGTGATTATAATTACTGGGGAATACATATGGGTTGGTGGGGTCTCATACTTGTCCTTGTTGTCGTAATAGGAGTATTATTTAGCCGGTCCAGAAGAGGAAAATAGCCGTGATCTTAAAAAAAATAAAATGAAAAAAAATATAAGTTTAATCCGCATGGGAATAAAAATTTCTTTGTCTTTATTTATTGTTTTCGGTGTCAATACATTTTCCGCATACAGTCAGCAAATACCTAAAATGAATACTGATAGTTCAAAAGCTATGTACCAAAATACAGGAGATAAAAAAAGTCAAATGAACGATGATGAAGAAATAGCACATCCATTTTTTACACATATGGGTATGCCTGATCCAGTGGGTTCTTACAGCCTGAGGTTTCCTATAACAGCAACCAAGATGGATGGTAATACAAAAGCTGATTTTGGATTCCATTTTGAAACAGGCCTTTCAAAAACTATCGGGCTTCACATAAGGAACGACAGGTTTTTAGATAATACCCATACGGAAATAATGTTTCAGTTTGCTGCAATAAGAAGTAAAGATGGCATGAGTGGTTTTTCTCCCATTATAGAATTTGAAATTCCGACAAAAAAAGGTGCAAGCCGCATCAATACCCTGGTAGGGTTTTCCACTGCTTACGTCAGGCCCCGTTTCGCTTTTAACCAGGTATTCCACTTTGATCCCCGGGAAGATATGGTAGAGGGTAGTGCCGCATTGGTTTATAAAGTAGGCAAAGGGATATTTTTAGTTGTTGAAATATTTGGTGAGAAGATGCCGGAGGAATCAGCCGCTTTCAACATGCTTGGCGGTGTAAAAGTTACTATCAATAAATATTTGACACTTGGAATAGGCTACCGGCAACCAATTTCATCAAACAGGGAGTTTTCATCGCAATATATTTTTCAGCCGGATGTGGAATGGAAAAGGTAACAGGCAAACTGTATTTATAAAATGGAGTCAGATGCTCTGATTTTCAAAAGTAAAAACTAACTTTCCGAACTAATATTTCAGCTATGGAACATAATCAGGAAAATATCAACCAACAATCAGGTACTATCTACACTTGTCCCATGCATCCTGAAATTAAACAGGACAAACCTGGTAATTGCCCTAAATGCGGAATGAATTTAATCCCGGTAAAAGAGGAAACTAAAAAAAAAATTTAACTAAGTCTCAGGAATCTAATCCGCATATGGGTCATGCGGGCCATAATCATCATGCGATGATGATTGCCGATTTCAAAAAAAGATTTTATGTAGTACTGGTATTGACAATACCCATCATGCTGTTATCAGAAATGATACAACACTGGTTAAATCTTCATATCAGTTTTGCCGGTTCAAAGTATATTTTACTTGCATTATCTTCTGTTGTCTTCTTTTATGGGGGCTGGCCTTTTTTAAAAGGGTTAGTTGATGAGGCAAGAGCAAAGAACCCTGGCATGATGTTCCTGATTGGTTTTGCCATTTCTGTGGCGTATATCTACAGTGTAGCTATTGTGTTTGGTTTGCAGGGCATGGATTTTTTTTGGGAACTGGCAACACTTATTTTAATAATGCTTTTGGGTCATTGGATTGAAATGAAATCCATTGCCGGTGCATCTAGAGAATTAGAGTTGTTGGTACAACTTATGCCGGATAATGCACACTTGGTACAGGGCGAACAGGTAACTGATGTAAAAACAGAAACACTGAAAGAGAAAGATATCATTCTTGTTAAGCCGGGAGAAAAAGTTGCAGCGGATGGAATCATATCAGAAGGCGAAAGTTATTTGAATGAATCCATGCTCACCGGTGAATCAAAACCAGTGGAAAAGAAAACAGGCGATAAAGTTATTGCCGGTGCAATAAATGGAAACGGTTCCATAAAGGTTACCGTGTCTCATGCAGCAAAAGATTCATATCTCTCACAGGTTATAAAACTTGTTGATGATGCACAGAAATCAAAATCTAAAACACAGTTGCTGGCTGATACCGCCGCAAGATGGTTAACTATTATTGCATTGCTTGCGGGCATTTCCACATTTTTATATTGGTATTTTACAGGGCAGTCACTGGCTTTTGCCATGGAAAGAATGGTAACTGTAATTGTTATTTGTTGCCCTCATGCATTGGGTTTAGCTGTTCCATTAGTTGTAGCAAAATCTACTGCACTGTCTGCAAAAAGCGGCTTACTCATTAAGAACAGAACTGCATTTGAAAATTCAAGGAAAATAACCACGATTGTTTTTGACAAAACAGGAACATTGACAGTTGGGAAATTTGAAGTATCAAAAATTGTATCGCTGAAAAAAGAATTAAACGAAAATGAAATCATTCGTCTGGCCTCTGCCTTGGAACAAAAATCAGAACACCCTATAGCTACCGGCATTCTGCAAAAAGTGAAAGAGTTGAAACTTGCAATTCCTTCCACTGAAAATTTTAATGCTATCACCGGTAAAGGTGTTGAAGCCACAGTAGAAGGTAAAAAGATTTTGGTGGTAAGCCCGGGTTATTTAAAAGAAAATAATATGGCTGTTCCGGAAGG
>JANLSA010000265.1:0-7525 GCA_031362085.1 Bacteroidota bacterium
CATTTTTTTTGAGGCCAACTGCTTTACTACAATGAAGCGACAATTGCGACAGTTTATCTCGATATTTTATGAACCATTCATCGTCTTATAATTCAACGGAACAATAAACAGCCAATCTTTATCCTGCCAAATAGTTTTATACAGTTGAAGAAAATAAAAATAAGATTGTTTGATAATTAATGAGTCTGATTTTTCTAAACTTTCGACAATTTATAAACTAATTTCCAACTGGCTTTATTCCAAGTTTTCTTCTTTTTTTTAGTGAATCAATATTAGGACGGGGATTAATTGTTGAATCGGCGCTACTTTCAATTTTATTACTATCATCAGTTTGCATTGTGTCAATCATCGGCGCTAGATTAGGCCTACCTCTTTCCTGCATTATTTTGTTGTTCCTTCCTTGTAGTGTATCAAGTATTGTTTTCATTACTTTCGGATGCTGCTGATACCAGATCAGACTTTTTTTAAATTCATCCTTAGTTGTATTATGTATTGTAAGCACCTTTTGATAAAATGAAATACTTTCAGCTACCCTGTTGAATGCCGTATCACCTTTCCCGGAATAATCACTAAGAAAAACATCAGCACGAATCATATCCCAAATCAATTCCTGCATTCTTGGCTTTTCAATTATTTCTTTTGGAATAGTATCAGCCTGCGTACAGGAAAAGAAAATAAACACTAAAAGTGATAGTAAAAAGATAATTCTCATTTCAACTCTTTATAAACAGAAGCACTGGTAAGATCAATTTTTGTAAGAATGTCCCGGGCTCTCGTTTTTACGTCGGGGTCAGCTTTACTAAAAACCTTTACAAACTCATTGCTTTTGCCCTGAAAGAAAAATTTCAAAATCATTGAGTTTGGATTTTCCGTATTAATTGAATTCAGAAAATTTAAGCAATTTAAAATTCCGTTTCTTCCTTCAGCTTCATTTTCATAAAAAATATCCATCCCGGTTCTGTAATAAGCATAAACAGCATCGTACATTAAAGCAAACCGGCTATTACTAATATTTTCTGAAAGCCAATATCTGTTTCGTTGACTTTCAAAAGCTTTCCACCCTGTAATATCTCTTGACTCCGGCGCATTATTTACAATATTCCATGCTTTTTGAAAATAAGTATCACCGCCACGTAAGGAAAATGAATTATAGTCAAACCCCATAATGATATAAACATAATAAGCAATCACGGCAGTCAGGTTTGCAGCCACCGGATCATTTCCCTGGATTCTGTTTTCATTAAATTCTATTGGCTGAAATTCCTGATACCGAAAAACAACATCATCATCTATAAAATTAATAAGTGGCGAATCATATGAAGTGTTATATACGGGCCGTGCCGCTTGAATTGTAAGCTTTGCTTTGTAAACATTATTTCCCAACTCCTGATCAATATTCAATAAAAAATTGCACTGTATTTTTTCATTCGCTTGATAATTATCAGGAGACCATTTTCGATTATTAATAAAGTTGAGTAACCCTGTCTGCAATGTTTGAAATATTTTTTTATCAACCTGCGAACTTATTTTACTTGTAAGCACTGTAAGCCTTGCTTGTATTTCCTGTGAATTACAAGTAAATATTTGAGAAAAGAATAAAACAGACAGTAAAATTTTTTTAAGCATAATGATTTTGGATTATGGTATCAATTATATCTTTCGCAACTTTTGTTTTTGTTTTTGTTTCAAAAATGATTTCTTCTCCATTCCTTCCAAAGATTGTTATTTTGTTTGTGTCAACTCCGAACCCTGCATCATTATCTCTTAGAGAGTTCATCACGATCCAGTCTGCATTTTTTCTTTTTAGTTTATCAAGGGCATATTCTTTTTCATTTTGAGTTTCTAATGCAAAACCTACCAATACCTGTCCGGTTGTTTTCCGTTGCCCTAGATTTTCTAAAATATCTTTTGTCTTTGTCAGTTCGATTGTAAAAGTATTTTCTTTTTTCTTAATTTTTTCCGAAGCTTTTGTAATAGGTGTATAATCAGCTACAGCAGCAGACATGATTGCTATATCCGTTTCATTAAAAATTTTGTCGCAGGCATTAAACATTTCTTCTGCGCTTTTAACATTTATTATTTTTATTCCGTTTACAGGTGTTGCAATAGATGATGGCCCGAGTATCAATGTTACCTCCGCCCCTCTTTTCTCCAATTCTTTTGCTATTGCCATTCCCATTTTACCACTTGAATGATTGCCTATGAAACGTACAGGATCTATTGCTTCGTATGTGGGGCCAGCCGTTACCAAAGCTTTTTTTCCAGATAATGGCTTACTCAAAAAAAAATTAGCAGAAATAAATTCAACAATCTGTTCTGGCTCTGCCATTCTACCATCGCCATATAACCCACTTGCCAGTTCGCCTTTTTCAACAGGAATAATATTATTACCAACAGATTCTAATTTTAATAAATTCTCTTTCGTTGTAGCATGTAGCCACATATCTTCATCCATAGCAGGGGCTACTACCACAGGGCAGGTAGCAGAAAGATAGGTTGCTATTAAAAGATTATCACATATTCCGGTTGCCATCTTGGCAAGTGTATTACAGCTTAAGGGAGCTATCACCATCACATCGGCCCATCGGCCAAGCATTACATGATTTGCCCAGCTTTGCTCATCAAACAAATCAACTAATACAGGGTTTTTTGAAAGTGTAGATAGTGTAAGAGATGAAACGAAATCTTTCGCCGACGGTGTCAGAATAACTTTCACTTCTGCACCGGCTTTTATCAATAACCGTACAAGGTAAATAGATTTATATGCAGCAATACTACCTGTAATACCTATCAATATTTTTTTCCCGGATAACATGTTAAACAAAAGTAATATTTATATCGGCAATTTTATATCAGAAATATTACACTAACATGATAAAGACCTGGTAGTATAAATACAGATATCAGAATATTAAAATAAAAAAGTCCCGGTATAATCGGGACGTTGAAAATTGTTTTATAAATAGAGATTAACTAAAAAGATCGTTTTCACTTTTGCGGAAATAAACTTTGTCTTCCAGAAATTCCTGAGTGGCAAGTAGTGCTGGGTTGGGCATGCGTTCATAAGCCTTTGATATCTCGATCTGCTCTTTGTTCTCATGAATTTCTTCAAGACTATCGGTGTGGCTTGCAAATTCATCCAGTTTACCATGCAATTCTTCTTTTAATGAAATATTGATTTGATTGGCTCTTCTTCCAACAATAGAAATAGATTCATACAAATTGCCTGTTTTCTTTTTTATTTCGTCAAGGTTTTTAGTCTCTACAGTATTGCTTGTGCCAACGCTAAGTTGACGTCTTAATTTACTCATTATTCAGATTTTTTAGATTGTTATTAGAAAGATTTAAAAAACGTTCTACCTCTTTACTTAGTTTGCTTTCTGGAAATCGATCGGTAAACTCGTTACATTCTGTTATTACTTTTTCAAAGCGTTCCAGTTTTTTTTCTTCAATACTCAATTCAGCAAACTTGTAATATGATTTAATGATCATGAATTTATATTCGTCTGCTAATTGACTTTCTGGAAAATTGTCAAGTAAAGCCGTAAACGAAACTCCAGCTGCACGATACTGACCCAAATCATAATACAATGTTGCACTTTTATATTCCTTAACTTCAAGCTTTGTTCTAAGCTTTTCAATTATTTCATATGCCTCTTTATTTCGTGCAGAGCCCGGATGTGTATTAATAAATATCTGCATCAGCCCTAAAGCTTTTGTCGTATTTGTCTGATCTAATTCAGCTTTTGGTGATTGCTTATAATATGTGTAAGCCCTCATATAATCTAATTCGTCTGACTTAGCACTGTTTGGAAACAGTTCCAGAAAATTTTTGAATAGATTTTCGGCATTATCATAATCCAACTGATAATAAGCACAATAAGCAAATTTATAATAGATATCCTCAAATTCTTTTTGCGACCTGTAATAGGGCATAACGTCCTCATAAAGCGACTGCGCCTTACTGTATTTCTTTTTTGCAAAATACTGTTCAGCTATCCTCAATTTATACTCAGGGTCTTTATTTTTCAGGATTTTATTGATGCCGCCACAACCTGCCACTAAAAAAACCGCTATAATAATAAAAATGTTATTCTTCATAAAAGCCAGTAAAGTTAATTGTTCAGCGCAAAACTTGCGGAAAAAATATTAAATGCCAAAACATCGCAGTTAAGAATTGCCTAAGATATTTTCTCAAATTACTCCCTGATTGGAAAAAAAACCCTCCCTATAAAAGGGAGGGTCTCATCTATCAGCAAAAAGTATAACGAAAAACTTAATTCTTTCTAAGATTTGGGTGAGGAGCAGGTACCGTATTTGGACCACCTTCTTCACCTTCAGCTGTTGCACGCAAATCAACCGTATTGCAATCGCCACCTTCATTACCATAGCTAAAGATAAAGCGGTCGCCACTGATACCTTCTTTTTCCACCATGTATGTGATTACTGCATTTACATGATCCCAACTTAACTGCTGCTCTTTTTTATTTGATGAGCAATAACCAACTACTACAACTTTACAAGCTGCATTATTACGCATTTTGCTTGCTACAGTAGCTAATGCTGCTTTAGCATCATCATCCAATTTGTTTCCTTTTGTAAAAGATACACTTGGTAATTCACCTAATTTTTCAGCACATGTTTTTTCAACTTCTTTTACACCCCAACCTGGACATGTAGAATCCGGGCATGGAACTTTGCAGAAGCCGATACCATCAGCATCAACAGGCTGGCAATATGTTGGAGTAATTAATTCTTTGTCTTTACAATCAGGTACACCATCACCATCAGTATCTAAAGTAACACCGTGGCTGTTAACTGGGCATCCCTGAGGAGTTTGTTCTTGGTCAAATTGATCAGTTATACCATCGCCATCGCTATCAGGTAGTACGGGTTTTGGCAAACGCATCAACCGTGGGTTGCGTATTTCACTATAAGCATAATCCAATGGATTTAACCACCAAAGTGGCTCAACTGCTTTTGCACCTAAGTTGAAATTAAGGCCAATCGATGCATTATTATATGAATCAAAGTCACGAGTCTGTGCAGGATCACCCCATGCACTTTCTTGCCAGCGTTGACCATCTAATAAGTCATCTTTAATGAATGTAACGCGGTCTTCAAGAGAAAGATTTATTCTATTTGATAATTTGAAAGCTATTCCCATACCAACTGTACCAGATGGTTTCAATGTATTACCAAATAATTTTGGACGACGAGCTCCATGATTTTCGGCTGGAGATTCATACGAATCATCCATTAATGCTTTTAATTGCTTGATTTTGTCTTTTCTATTCTCATAAGTACCAGAACCAATAGTGCTAAAATTATATTTAGCACTGCCATTTAATGCATTCACTTTTGTATCATAAACTGTTGCGCCAATACCTCCAAAACCATAAACAACAAAACTTGTTTTTGATTTATGGAAGCGGATTTGATTAAGTGTAACAACACCTTGCAAGCTTAAATCCTGAACTTTAGTTTTGTAGTTATAAAAAACTGGCTCAAGAGCTGCGTTTGGACGGCCTTGTAAAGTTTGTCCTGAAACAATTTTTACCCTCCCATTATCTAATGGATCAGGGAATGCATAAGGTGCATTATAACCTGCATTAGCCCACGGCGTGTTTTTGTAATAATTTTCTGAAGCTAACCAGCTTTGGCCTTTTCCAATACCATAGAGATATTGAAGACGCAAAGAAAAAACATAACCAAATGCTTTACGAACATTTACTGTAAAACCAGGAGTAGGGAATTTCGCAGGTAAGTCGCCACTTACTGAAAACGCACCTATCCCAAAACCAATTTCCCACTGATTGCGGGGTTTTGCAGGGAAATTGTAAGAACCTTCAAGAAACTGAGAATGCAATGGCATTCTTTTACTGGGGATAAGAGTTGAATCCTTAACATCGTAGCTAGAACCGACCCGTTGGCCGAAAGCTACTGACATGAATAAGCAGAATAATCCTGCTAATAATAAATACTTTTTGCTTGCCATAACAATGGATTAAAGATGATGAAAAACTTAGTAGTTAATAATGTGCAAAAATAAAACTTGTACATTAATTACCAAATTTTTACGTTAATAATTTTGGGGCAAGTTACGGGTTTTATTTTAGTTAACAAGTCTAAATTATTGTTCTGTTTGATACTTGACTTAAAAAAATAATACTCCGTATCTTGCCTGAATTGTTAAAAAATGCAATTACCCACTCAGCTTTTGGAGGAAGAATTAAAAATCTTTGAGTTAAAATTCAGAGAGGCTGTACAGAGCAGAGTTGCTTTACTCGACCGTATTACCCGCTATATTTCAAAACGAAAAGGGAAACAAATGAGACCAATGTTTGTTTTACTCTCAGCAAAGCTTTTTGCTCCGGTTTCGGATGCCTCTTACAGAGCAGCATCTTTAGTTGAATTATTACATACTGCAACACTTATTCATGACGATGTAGTAGATGATGCAACAGAACGAAGAGGTTTTTTTTCTGTATATGCTCTATGGAAAGCAAAAGCAACTGTTTTAATCGGTGATTATCTTTTGGCAAAAGGGTTATTGCTTTCATTAGACAATAATGATCATAAAATATTGCATATACTTTCCGATGCTGTAAGAAAAATGAGTGAAGGCGAATTACTTCAAATAGAAAAAGCCCGTTCATTAAATATTAAAGAAGATATTTATTACGAAATCATCCGGAATAAAACGGCTTCTTTGCTAGCATCTGCTTGTGCTGCAGGTGCATGGTCTACAACGAAAGATGAAACAATCACTGAACAAATGAAAAAATTTGGTGAACAAACTGGTATGGCGTTTCAAATTAAAGATGATTTATTTGATTACGCCTCAGAAAATGTAGGAAAGCCAACCGGGAATGATATTAAAGAAAAAAAATTGACATTGCCTCTTATTTATACACTGAATAATACTGATACAACCACCCGAAAAAAAATCATTCATATCATAAAAAATGAAAACACAAAAAAAGACAGCGTAAAGTGGGTGATAGAACAAGTAGAAAAAGTTGGTGGCATAAAATATGCAACAGAAAAAATGCAATCCTATAGAAATGAGGCATTGAAAATTCTACATCGTTTTCCCGAAAGTCCGATACGGCAAGGGCTGGAGGATATGGTCGTATTTGTAACAGACCGTAAATATTAATTACGAATTATATCAATTAAATGATTTTACTTTTAACCGTATGGAAAAAAGATGGACGATATTAAAAGCTGATGAAGAAAAAATAAAATCGTTACAATTAGTACTGAAAATTCACCCGGTAGCCTGTAAAATACTTATTCAAAGAGGAATTGAAACTTATGAGGAAGCTAAAAAATATTTCCGCCCAACACTTCAAGAACTTCATGATCCTTTTTTGATGAAGGATATGGATAAAGCAGTTACCCGAATAATTGAAGCTGTAAATTCAAACGAAAAAATATTGGTGTTTGGCGATTATGATGTGGATGGTACAACTGCTGTAAGTTGTATGTACCGGTTTATAAAAAAATTTTACAGTAACCT
>JANLSA010000279.1:0-11584 GCA_031362085.1 Bacteroidota bacterium
GATCTTCATACTTAAAACGGGTATATTCCCAGGGAAGAGATACCATTGTCTTGTCATTAGCACTTTGCAAAAAAATACGGCATCTTGCATTTGGGTTATTGGCCAATTCTCTGATAATATAAATCACTTCCCGGTGTCGTGGGTCTGTAGCATCTTTGCCGAAAAGGATTTTAAACAGCATTTCTCCAAGCAACTCAAAATCTTCACGTTGAAAAAGATCCGGATTGCCTTTGATCATATTGAGCACTTTATGAAAAACTTGTGTGATTTTTAACTCAATCCGGATATTATCAACCTCAGATTTTTGAGATTTTTCTAATTCCTCTGTATCAAAATTGGATCTTGCATTTGGTTTTTTTCTGTCTTTATTAAATTCCCTGTAAAAACAGATAGAATCGGGCCCAAAAATTATATCAAGGAATATTTTTGTTTGATCACTCATGAAATTTGATTAAAGAGAAATTATTTTCTCCTGCATTTTATTCCAATAGTCTAAATTAATTTCTTTTTTTTCACTTCCCGCAAGATTAAATTTGGTGTCAACAATTTCTTTTATCTCACTATACCAGGTATTCATCAGGTTTTTTGCCTGTGGTTGTGTAAGGTCCGGGCTCATTTTCATATCAATATTCAATGCCGAAAGCCGTCCACTGATTTCCTTTTTTTTCTCTTCTGATATTTCCGGCTGGCTTTTTAAATTTTCAAGTATTGATAGATAAGATTGATAAATAGGCAATGTGTCATAATCAGACCGGACATCTGATTTTGTGATACTAAAAAGCACAAACTCGGCATCCCGAAAAATAGTAGCAGAGGTAAGATCTTCGCCAAAATAAAGTTTGTTTTTCTTTACATAAAAATTTCCATCCTCTCGTTTTTTGTCCGTTTTGTTTATCAGTACAAAATATCCGGGTGTCAGCATATCATTTGAATCCACATCAAATTCCTTACGATACCCCATTACCGGGATAAGATCATCCCTTTTAAATAATACATCAACACTGTCCATAACTGCAGAAGTTATTGAAGTATAACTGCTAAACAATTTTGAAATATTGCCATTAAATAATCCGGATACCTTTTCTATAAAATTGACTGCATTTCTAAGTAAATCGTCTTTTTTTGCTTTGCATAAAACAAATGTTGTTGTTATTTTTCCTCCGGTAAAGGGAAGGATTCCAGCAACCCGGGTATCATTAAATAGCATACCTCTTGGTATTTCTTCAAGTTTTTCTTTCATCATATTACTTCCGGCTATAAATGGTTGTTCAATAGTCTTTCCATTATAATTGTATTCAGAAATGGAAAGGACAACCGGATCATATGAACGCAGCCATTCCATTTCTTCTTTAAGAAACATTTCATTAATTCGTACGGTAAAATAATGTTGACGCAATTGAATAGTCCCTTTCAGATCTTCGTCTCTATCCGTATTTGAATTCGGAATAAATACAATCTCAGGAAGTTCGGCAGGCTTTGAAGTAAGATGCTTCAAATAATCTTTTATACCAGAAAATAGTCCCATAAAAAAATTTTAAAGGTTTTAAAATTTTTAATAGAGTCGGGATATACACCATGAACACTTATACAAATTTGACGAATATTAAATTATGAAAAATACCCCTTTCGTGGTATTTTTCATGAGTATTTTTTTTATTTCACCCAGGCAACAATTCTTAATGGCCCGCCACTTCCTCCTTTTATTTTCATTGGTAATGCAAAAATATATGCCCCTTTAACAGGGAGTTTATCCATATTGGCTACATTCTCAAATCCCGGAATATTTTGGCCATAAATTATCTGATGAGTTTTAAAATCTTTGCTTTGGCCGTAATCAACACTTGCCACATCAATGCCCACCGATTTTATTTTCCGATTCTTCATTAGCCAGGCAGCAGCATCGGGATGAATAGAAGGGAAATGTAATTGGGATACAGCCCTCGCTCCTCTTTCATCTGTACCTAAATATTTTTTTGCATCCGGATAAAATTTTCCATAACCCGTACGAAATAATAAAACTGCATTATCCGGTATGCTATTGTTTTTCTTTTCCCATAATTCTATGTCTTCAATAGAAATCAGGTAATCTGCATTTTTAAAAGAACTATCAGATACATCGATTACAACTGCTTCGCCAATTAAATTCTCCAATGGTATTTCATCCGTTGCCCATTTACCTTTTGCAAAATGAACCGGTGCATCGAGATGGGTACCGCCATGTTCGGCTGCACAATAATTAAATGCTTCATAATAAAACCCTGCTTCGGTTGTTCCTAAAAAAGCGGTATCCAATTTAAACCCATCAGCAGTTGGCCAGTAAAGTGTTTTATCGGAGAACTCGTACGTAAGATCTATCCATTTGCCGGACTCTATCATTTCCGGCAAGCTCATTTTCTTATTTTCAGGATTGCTGCATGCAAAACCCAAAATTGTACAAATAAAAAATGGCAACCCTTTCATAAAATATAATTTATGCAAAAGTTACCATTAAAGAATTTTACAAAAAAAACTATTTCAAATTCGCCAATGCTTTTTTTATTCTTTCATATGCCACTTCAATTTTAGGAAGGCTATTAGCAAACGATAAACGGATACATTCCGGTGACCCAAACGCTCTGCCTGTTACAGTAGATACATGCGCCGTATTTAATAAATACATACAAAGGTCATCTGCATTTTCCATTGTCTGTCCTTCTATTGATTTTCCAAAATAGGCACTTACATCCGGGAAAACATAAAACGCACCAGCGGGTGCATTGCATTTCCATAACGGAATTTCGCTGAGCAACTCCATCACTCTCTTTCTTCTTCTTCCAAATTCTTTTGTCATTTCCATTGATGGCCGAAGATCACCTGTTAATGCAGTGATGGCTGCACGTTGAGTAACGGCGTTCGCCCCACTAGTAATTTGTCCCTGAATTTTTTCACAGGCCTTTGCCACTTCGGTACATGCTGCAATATATCCAAGACGATAACCTGTCATGGCATAACCTTTACTTAAACCATTAATTAGAATAACCCGGTCTTTTATTTCATTAAACTGCGCAATGCTTTCATGCCGGCCCATCGTAGCTTCACCAGAGTTGCGTGAATCAACAAAATTGATATACTCATATATTTCATCGGAAATAATAAAAATCTGGGGATGATTTTCAAAAACTTTTGCCAGCGATTCTAATTCAGCTTTATTATAAACCGTTCCACTCGGATTGCAAGGTGATGAGAATAAAAATAAAACGGTTCTCTCTGTAATAGCTGCTGCAACTTCACCGGCAGTTATTTTATAATCGTTTTCCAACAAGGATGGAAGAATAACAGGAATACCACCTGCCATTTTCACCAGCTCAGAATAGGTAACCCAGAACGGTGCTGGAATAATCACTTCATCACCTTCATCTACTACTGCAAATATTGCATTGGCAAGACTTTGCTTTGCCCCGGTAGATACTACAATGTTCTCAGCTTTGTAATCAAGATTATTATCACGTTTTAGTTTCGTACAAACAGCTTCACGCAGTTCAGGATAACCGGCAACAGGAGTATAGTGACTGAAATTATCGTCTATTGCTTTTTTCGCCGCTTCTTTAATATGTTGTGGTGTATCAAAATCAGGTTCGCCCAAACTTAAATCAATCACATCAACACCTTTAGCTCTTAACTCACGTCCGAGTTTCGCCATTTTCAGTGTTTCTGGTTCATTAAATTTTTGAAGTAGAGAAGATAACTGCATCGTAGCTGTCGCTGACATATTATTTTTTTTTACAAAGGTACAAATCCATCGGGCTAACATTTGTTTAAAAAGAAAAAAAGAATCCACATCAATTCTACTTTTCTATCATTACAGTTTACATCTCATTTTGATTTTAGAAATGCATGCATCTTTTCCCTTTAATCTCCTTTTCTCTTATTTCTTCTCTTAGTCAATTATTCCTTGTACAAAAAAAGAAACTTTGATAAATCTGGAATCACTTTCTTTTCCCGTTTCAATTCATAATCATAAATCACTTTGCCCAAGTTTTTAAAAAAGGGGAATCCAACTGAATCATAATCATATTTATCGTCATTATAAATTCCATCATCGTTGCAATGAATAGTTGCTGAAATCAAAAACTCAATATTATTTTTAAAGTCCACTACATAAGCTACATCGGTTAAAAAACCATAGGCTTCTCCCACTTTATTGAAAATCCGGATAGACGTGTCAATTTTTTGCTTTTCTGAGCCAGTTAAAATAAATTTTACATACGTATCCCAATGCCCGGCAGTATCATACTCAGGAAATGTTGATTCCCGGGGAAACATCGACATGTATTTGTATAAAAAATGATAATCATCTAAACTAAGTTTAAACCGCTGCTTTGAAGAAACCATTTCCGGAAATAAAATACTTCTCAAAATGGCATGCAGGCTCTCAAGACCAACTCTGTTTTTATTTGAAAAATCAAATGGTTCATTAATTAATTTATCTGCAGCGAAGTATCCTTTACCGTATTTCGTATTTCGTTTTGAATAAATCAGGTTACTTCTTTCAGCTGGTTTTTCATAAATCAATTTACTGTTAGCATCATAAAATTTTACAGGGTTTGTATTTCTGTTTTGCTCTTCATTCATCGAAATGCTTAGTCGATGAATGAATTCCACATCCTTATACCCCATTTTATGCAATGTAGTATTCATATATTCTTGACCAAGAAATTCATAAAGCCTGTTACTTGCATCATTATCGCTGACCAGTAATATTTTTTTGATATAATGTTCAATTGATGGCCTTCCATCTTCAGATGACGGATCGTTGTAAACAGCAGTTTGTTTTTCAAATGCTGTTTCGGTCACCATCGTAGTTTTTCTGTTCAATCCGGCTATGTTTAGTTCTTTTAATTTTTGCAAAGCGAGTACAGCAATTGGCAGTTTAACCGTTGAAGCCGGATAGAAATAAGCATCCTCATTTACATTATAAAAATAATCTGTGAACTTAGGATTGCCATTTCTGCCCCTGTCTATTTTAGTGTAGATGATCTGCACACGGCTTTCTTTATTATTCAAAATATTCTCAAAATAGTTTGGAAATTGTGCAAGCAGATTTTGTAGAAAAGCTGAATTTTTTGTCATACCATTTACAGAATTTTTAATCTCAATTGAATCTGAATCAGATGTTTTGTTATTTTGCTTCACCGTCTTTTGTACTGGCTTACAATTAAACAGATTGACCAAAAGCAAAAAATAAAATAGAAAATATTTCATAAGGTTAAAGTAACATTATTTTTCTAATACTGTTTTAACTCAAACCTCCTGTTAGTAAATGATTTCTGCCCTTTAACCACCCTTAAAATCGCCCCTGATTTATAGACCGAATCCCCTATCTTTGCCCTCCTTAAAAAATAGCCCATTTCACCTTAAGAAATTTGTGGTGCAAGGGATTAACAATAAATAATTTATCGTATGCAACTGAAAGGTTTGGTTCGTTTCTTTACCGTTCTGCTTATCATCTATTCTTTGTACCAGTTGTCTTTTACCTGGTTTGTTCGTAATCACGAAAAGAATATGGAGGCTGTAGCCGAAAAATTTGTGAATGCACAGTATCCTGAAACAAGGAATCAGAAACCGGCTGATTATAGCGCAGCCGCAAAAGAACTTTTTGATACCCGTTTAAAAGAAATATTAGACAGCACCAAAACAAAAACATTGACCTATGGTATCAATGGTGCAATGAGTTATCAAAAAGCAAAAGAAGAAGAATTGAACCTGGGTTTAGATCTTCAGGGTGGAATGAGTGTTACACTGGAAGTTGAGATGACAGGTTTGCTACGTACACTTGCCAGCAATTCAAAAGATTCACAATTTAATCAGGCTATCATTAATGCTAATTTAAGCAAGGCAAACAGTGATGCAGATTTTATTTCATTGTTTAAAAACGAATATGTAAAGCTTGCTGGGAAAGATAAGATGAGTGGTTTGTTTGCAACTGCCCGCAAAGATAAGATTACTGTAGGTGCAAGTGATGATAAAGTAATCGGAGTTTTAAGAGACGAAGCAAAAATTGCTTTTGAAAATACCTACCGCATTTTAAAAAGCCGTATTGATCAATTTGGTGTTGCACAACCCAATATTAACCCCGAAGTTGATCGTCAGATTATTTCTGTTGAACTTCCAGGAATTAAGGATAAAGAGCGGGTAAGAAAATTACTTCAGTCCTCAGCAAATTTACAATTTTGGGAAGCTTATACACAAGCAGAATTATCAACTGCTATGCAAAAAGTAGAAGGCGACTTTGATAATTTCATGAAAGGTGTAGTTATAACTCCGGATACTTTATCCGATATAAAAATTATTGATACTACAAAACCAAAACCAGTAGTAACTGCAACACCCGCAACTAAACCAACAGACAAGTTATCGGATCTGGATAAATTGCCTGATACAGCAGCTACGAAAAAAACAGCAGCGGCTACTGAAACCAAAAGAACACTTACTGAGTTTATAAAAATTTCGCCGAATGGCCAGTTCTTAGTTCAGGTATCTGATACCGCTATTGTAAGAAAATATTTATCATCTGAAGCATTAAGTCGTCATTTTCCAGGAGCAAGATTGGCTTATGGTATACCCGATGATCCAAAAAATAAAAAAACACTTCCCATTTATTTTATTAAATCTAATGGTGGAAAAGCAGCATTGCAAGGCGATGTGGTTACGGATGCACGACAGGATTTTAACCAGTTGGATGGCAAGCCGAATGTATCAATGACGATGAATAATACAGGTGCCCGTATCTGGGAAAACCTAACTGAAAGAAGTGCTAAAGACAGAATTCCGCTTGCGATTGAAGTTGATAATATTGTTTATTCTGCACCAATTGCACAAGAAAAAATTGGCGGTGGAAGTTCTGTAATCAACGGAAGCTTTACAATTGAAGAAGCCACTGACCTTGCAAATATTTTAAAGCTGGGAAGATTAGAAGCTCCGGCTAAAATTGTACAAGACCAGGAAGTGGGTGCTACACTGGGTAAAGAAGCAGTACGGGGTGGTGCATTAGCGTTTATGATTTCATTCATTGTTATCTTTTTGTTGATGTTAATCTATTATAACACCAGTGGATGGATTGCAAATATTGCGTTGATACTAAACTTACTTTTTACGGTTGGTATTTTGGCAGGTTTAGGTGCTACCTTAACTGCACCGGGTATTGCCGGTCTGGTATTAACTATTGGTATGGCTGTGGATACGAACGTAATTATTTATGAACGTATAAAAGAAGAATTGACAAAAGGCAAAGGATATCTTGGCGCCATACAGGAAGGATATAAAAGATCTTTACCACCTGTTATTGATGCACACGTTACTACTTTTTTAACTGCTTTAATCTTGTTTAACTTTTTCAAGACCGGGCCTATTCGTGGTTTTGCAACTACCCAAATGCTGGGTATTACGTTATCCTTATTCTGCGGAATTTTATTGAGTCGCTGGGTAACAGAATGGTTTACTAATAAAAAGAAACATCTTGAATATTTTACGGGTGTAAGCCGTCGTGTATTCAAACATGCAAAATTTAAATTTATTGAATATCGTAAGTATGCATATGTAATTTCAATGATCGTACTTGCATTGGGTATCGGATCATATTTCAACGGATTTAATTATGGCGTAGAATTCAGCGGTGGTCATCGCTACAAAGTGAAATTTGATAAAGAAGTAAATGTTGAGCAGGTACGTTCGGAATTAAAATCGGCTTTTGGTGGTGAAAACTCGATCATCAAAACAGTGGGCAATTCGCAGACTCTTGAAATCACAACTTCGTACTTAATAAATGATACAAGACCTGAAGCAGATTCAATCATTCAGGATAAATTGCAAAGCGGTTTAAAGGCTCATGGTAAAACAGAAGTGCTGAGTAAATCAACCGTAAAACCAACAATAGCTGATGACCTGAAGAAAGGCGCAGTGAAAGCAACTCTCTTTGCTTTACTTGTCATTTTTATTTACATCTTAATCCGTTTCCGTGACTGGCGATATTCTTTTGGTACCATCGTTGCATTACTCCACGACGTTTTTGTTACGTTGGCCGTATTTTCGTTCTTAAAAAATATTGTTCCTTTCCCATTGGAAATAGACCAGCATTTTATTGCAGCGGTACTAACCGTAATTGGATTTTCTATGAACGATACAGTAATTGTATTTGACAGGATACGTGAATACAGCCGTGTAATGAAAGGAGAATCAAAAGGCACTATCATTAACCGTGCTATCAATGATACACTAAGTCGTACTATTATGACTTCACTCACTGTATTCCTTACTATCCTTATCCTTTTCTTAGTAGGTGGAGAGGTAACAAAAGGATTTGCATTTGCCATGTTGATTGGTGTTGTCACCGGCACCTACTCATCTATATTTGTAGCAGCACCCATACTGGTAGATATTGCTAAGAGCAAGCCATTAGGTGTATCCGATGAGCATGAAGTAAAAAAATAATTTTTTAATAGAACTGATAAAAAACTCTGCCATTGGCGGGGTTTTTTTATTTGACGGAATTAATTCCAAATAATTTTTAGCAATTCACATAATGTTTGAAAGGCTTTGCATTACTATTGTCTAACGTTGAGTTCGTAGATTCAGGTTTTACTTATACAATATCCCAACAGAACCAGATTATTTTTTTTAACATCCTTCATTTTTTTCTGTTTGATTCCTAATGTGTATTTGTAGTAATTTGCATACCCGAAATGAAAGGTTTTAATTTTTCAAAATATAACCCCGATACTGAAGGCAAAACAAAATTTCAGCAGTTGCTGGATATTTTTATGCAATTACTCACCTATACAAGTGGCGATGTAGCAGAAGCATTATCCTGGATGAATGAACTGGATAAACAATATCAATTAACAAATGATGAATATGGTGTAGGCGATTTTATTGATGAGCTAAAAGACAAAGGATACATTACAGACGATAATCAACCCGGCGAAATAAAAATTACTCCTAAAACAGAGCAGGTTATTCGTAAAAAAAGTTTGGAAGAAATTTTTGGCAAACTAAAGAAAACAAAAAAAGGAGATCATCGAAGTTTTAAACCCGGTATGGGTGATGAAACAAATCCAGAAACAAGACCTTACCGGTTTGGTGATATGCCGGAGCAAATTGATTTTACAGAAAGCATCCGCAACGCACAAATCAATCATGGCATTGATAGTTTCAGGTTACAGGAAGATGATCTTACTATCCGCGAAACGGATTTTAAATCACAGACGAGCACTGTACTGATGATTGACATTTCACATTCAATGATTTTATATGGTGAAGACAGAATAACGCCAGCTAAAAAAGTAGCCATGGCTCTTAGCGAACTGATTACAACAAAATATCCAAAGGATACATTGGATATTGTTGTGTTTGGCAATGATGCATGGACTATTGAAATAAAAGATTTGCCGTATTTACAAGTTGGGCCTTTTCATACAAATACAGTTGCAGGCCTGGAACTGGCAATGGATATTCTGAGAAGAAGAAAAAATCCGAATAAACAGATTTTTATGATTACCGATGGTAAACCTACCTGTTTAAAAATTGGCAAACGGTATTATAAAAATAGTTTTGGTATAGATAGAAAAGTTGTGAACCGTTGCATTAATCTTGCAGCACAGTGCAAAAAAATGAAAATACCCATTACTACATTTATGATTGCTACAGATCCCTACCTGCAACGTTTTGTTCAGGAGTTTACTGAGATGAATAATGGCAAAGCTTTTTTTGCTTCGTTGGATAAATTGGGAGCATTTGTTTTTAAGGATTTTGAATCAGGAAAAAGAAAAACAGTTTATTGAAGCCCCCTGTCCTCCGCCAACCGGCGGAGAACTTAGGTCGAATTATTCTGAAATATTTTAATTCTCGCTAAAGAAGAAGGTGGTAAGCCCCGAAGGGGCGAAATATAAATAGCACCGGGTGTAAACCCGGTGATTAAAATGAAAAGTAGCAGAACCCCGTAGGGGTGACATGCGTAAATGGGATCTTGATTATTGTTGCTTAACCTGCCTGCCGGTAAGCAAGTGGAATTTCCGAACCCTGAAGTGTGCAACCTGCCTATGCCGAAACGGCTTCGTGCAGGCAGGCGCAACAAAAGTTTAATAGAAATACAAAAGCTGGAAACATAAATATGAAAATTCAAAATATAGTAACACTTGGAGAACTGAAAGCAAGCGGTTATCAATCAAAAAGTATTAAAGAAGAAATTCGTCAAAATCTTATTGCCCGTTTAAAAAACAAAGAAGAAACCTTTCCCGGCATTATTGGTTTTGAAGAAACGGTGATACCGGATGTAGAAAGAGCATTGCTGAGTAAGCATAATATTTTGTTTCTGGGTTTGCGTGGACAGGCAAAAACCCGAATGGCAAGATTGATGACAGAGCTGATGGATGAATATATACCTGTGATAGCCGGGAGTGAATTAAATGATGATCCATTAAACCCGATTTCAAAATCATCCATTGCATTAATTCAGGAACAAGGTGATGAAACCCTGATAAGATGGATGCACCGCAGTGAACGGTATGGAGAAAAATTGGCAACACCGGATGTAAGCGTTGCAGATTTAATCGGTGATATTGATCCCATCAAAGCAGCTAATCTTAAATTGAGTTTTGCAGATGAACGGGTTATTCATTATGGAATAATTCCAAAAAGCAACCGCAGTATTTTTGTTATAAATGAATTGCCGGATTTGCAGGCAAGAATTCAGGTAGCGTTATTTAATATATTAGAAGAAGGCGATGTTCAAATTCGCGGATTCAAATTGAGGTTGCCACTGGATATTTTATTTGTGTTTACAGCGAACCCAGAAGATTATACAAACCGGGGATCAATCGTAACGCCACTTAAAGACCGGATAGAAAGCCAGATACTGACTCACTATCCCAAAAGCCTGGAAAACGCTTTGGCTATTACTGAGCAGGAAGCATCTGTTAGTGATGAACAAAAACAAAAAGTAAATATCAGTGATTTACTAAAACGTTTGATAGAACAAATAGCATTTGAAGCAAGGGGAAGTGAATTGGTTGATAAAAAAAGCGGAGTAAGTGCAAGGCTTACAATTTCTGCATACGAAAACATTGTAAGTACGGCAGAACGGAGAGCAATTCTGAATAACGAAAAACAAACTCAGGTTTGGATAAGCGATTTAATTGGCATTATCCCTTCCATTACCGGAAAAATAGAACTCGTATATGAAGGCGAGCAGGAAGGTCCTTACCAGGTGGCTATGAATTTAATGGATAAAGCGATCCGTACACAATTCATTCAATATTTTCCCAACCCGGAATTGCTGAAGAAAAAAAGAAATACGGGTAAGCCATCAACAGAAGCAAAGGAAATTGAGAATCCGTATCGTTCTATTTCTACCTGGTTCGACAAAGGAAACAATTTGGATATTTTTTTTAATACAAAAGATAAAGACAAAATACTGTTACTATATAAAGTAGATGGATTGCATTCATTAGTTAAAAAATATTTTCCTAAGGCCAATGAAGAACAAACGGCTTTGATGATGGAGTTTGTACTGCACGGTTTGTCATCCTACTCACTGATCAGCAAAAAAATA
>JANLSA010000280.1:0-4936 GCA_031362085.1 Bacteroidota bacterium
TGTAACCTGCCTGTTTTGTAACACGGTTAATAGCCTTGCTTGTTGTTGCAGGCTGATGTTACCAATTTCATCTAAAAATAAAGTGCCGCTGCCGGCTGCTTCAAACCTGCCTGTTCTATCTTCCTTTGCATCGGTAAAAGCCCCTTTTTTATAACCAAATAATTCGCTTTCAAATAAAGTTTCTGTTAAGGCACCGGCATCTACTTTTACAAAAGGTTTATTTGCACGTAATGATTTTTGATGAATAGCCTCTGCCACTAAATCTTTACCTGTTCCATTTTCTCCTAATAATAAAATATTTGCATCAGTTGGAGCTATCTTTTCTATTTTTTTAAAAATATCAAGCATAGCATCCGATTCGCCCAATAAACTTGTACCGAGCACAGATTCATTTGATAAAGTAGTTGAAAGATTTAAATCTGATTTTCTTTTTAAAGACTCTTTAATAGTTTCCAGCATTTTTTCATTATGCCAGGGTTTAATCATAAAATCCGCTGCCCCTTCTTTTAAAGATCGAACTGCCAAATCAATATCACCATATGCTGTAATCATAACAACTGATGTTGCTGGAGAAATTTCTTTTATCTTCTTCAACCAGAAAATTCCTTCATTACCTGTATTAATTGTGCTGTTAAAATTCATATCAAGCAGAATCAGGTCAAACTCTTTTTTTGGTAATAGAGACCTGATCGCTTCCGGGTTTTTTTCAATAACAACTTCTTTCACTTCTGTTTTTAATAAAAGTCGAACTGCAGTAAGTACATCGGTGTCATCGTCTATGGCAAGTATAGTTGCATTTTTTAATAACATAATTTTTTTGGCTAAGAAAAGATGAAAGAGAAAAAAAGGGAATGAGAGTAGAACGAATTTCTTTACTTCTACTGAAATTTTAGTGAGTAATAATGAATTTTCAAATTATCCTTTTTTCTCCTGCACTCCTTTTTCTTCTCTTGTCCCAAAAATACAATTGCCCGGTTACAAAAAGTTTATTTTCATCCAATTAGATTTTATGTATCAAAACCGTACACAAGTTGTATCATAAGCGGACGACTACGAAACTTCCCGTTGACTAAGATACTGACTATCACGACTTCAAAAGACTGGCACAGCTTTCACTTATAGAATGTTGCCAATACATCATTCTCATGTGGGTGTAGCCATGAAAAACATTCCATTGTTACAAATTGAATGTTTTTCCGTTACACTGAAATAAGAGATAAGTAATTTTCAGAAAAAAATTTATGGATAGAGTAATAGAAAAGAAAACCTGGACCACCAAGCGAATCCTTACCATTGGGGGAATTGTAGCTATAGTATTATTAATTGCAGCTGCTATTTATTTCACTTCCGGTAAAAGCCGGTTGAATGTGGAAACTGAAAGAATTACTATCAGTGAAATTAAAAAAGGGCCGTTCCAGGAATTTATACCGGTAAATGGAACCGTTCTGCCGCTTACAACTATTTATCTCGATGCATTGGAAGGAGGAAGAGTTGAAGAAAAATTTGTAGAAGACGGGGCTATTATGAAAAAAGACCAGCCGATACTTCGTTTGTCAAATACTGACCTTGAACTAAGTCTTGTGAACCAGCAAACAGCAGTTTACAACCTGCTTACACAAATGCAGATTTCACAAAATTCTGCACAACAGAATACAGTGAACCGACTTAATTCGTTAACTGATGCCAACAGCCAGTTGAAAGAAGCAGAAAGAATTTACAATCTGAATAAAAAACTAAATGACCAGAAAGTAATTGGCGGCCAGGAATTCAAACAATCGGAAAATAATTATTTCTACCTGATGGAGAAGAAAAAACTTTCAGAACAATTACTTCACCAGGATTCATCTTCAAACGTTCAGCAATTGAACCAGGCAAGACAATCATATCTCGGATCACAAAATGCATTAGAAGTAATGCGTAAAAAAGTTGGCGACCTGATTGTAAGAGCACCGGTAGACGGACAACTTACTTCATTAGATGCAGAAAGAGGCCAATCAAAAAATAAAGGTGAACGATTAGGACAGTTAGATGTCATCGGTGGATTTAAAGTAAGAGTGGATATTGATGAACATTATATCAGCCGCATATATATTGGCTTGATGGGGCAGGCAACTATTGCAGGAAAAGATTATAAGTTGAAAATAAAAAAAGTTTACACACAGGTAACAGCCGGCCGCTTCCAGGTAGATATGGAATTTGACGGCGGCGTACCAGATGGAATCCGTCGTGGACAAACATTACAAATCCGACTTGCATTAAGTGATGAAGTAGAGGCATTATTATTACCTAAAGGAGGATTTTATCAGCAAACCGGGGGCAACTGGATTTTTAAAGTAAACGAAAACGGGAAAGTAGCATATAAAGTAGATATACAATTGGGAATGCAGAGTCCCGATTATTACCAGGTACTCCAGGGCTTGCAAGTTGGCGATAAAGTAATAACCAGCAGCTATGAAAACTATGGAACGATACAGGAATTAATTCTGAAAAAATAAAATATTAATTATGAAACTCTTTTTTCTATTTATAACAGCAGTCTTTGTTCTTCTTGCAACTAATCCTTCCGAATCAACTGACAACATAATTAATTCGGACAATGAAAACGCTTGTTGCAATAAAAATAAATGCAATGAAAAAGAAAAGCTAACAGAACAAGATGATTTCATCCTATTTCAACTAAGCCCATTTCATATATAAAATCAGTTATTCATTTTAAAAAATAAAAGCATGATTAATATTTCAAACCTCGAAAAGTATTACAGAACAGAAGAAGTAGAAACAGTTGCACTCAACAAACTTTCTCTTACAATTAAAGAAGGAGAATTTGTTGCCATCATGGGCCCGTCAGGATGTGGCAAATCAACTTTGCTGAATATCCTCGGTCTTTTAGATGACCCCGATAATGGAAGTTACCAGTTCAACGGAACCGAAGTAGCAAAATACAATGAAAGAAAAAGAGCCGATTTAAGAAAAAGAAATATTGGTTTCGTTTTCCAGAGTTTTAATCTCATTGATGAACTGACTGTATTTGAAAATGTAGAACTGCCGTTAATATATACAGGCATTAAAGGTCCTGAACGTAAAAAAAGAGTGGAAGCCGTATTGGATAAAATGCAAATCATGCATCGCCGCAATCACTACCCACAGCAATTAAGTGGTGGTCAGCAACAACGTGTGGCTGTAGCAAGAGCTGTAGTAAATAATCCAAAATTAATTCTTGCGGATGAGCCTACCGGTAATCTTGATTCATCAAACGGTAATGAAGTAATGCAGTTGCTTACTGATTTAAATGAACAGGGCACCACCATCATCATGGTTACGCATAGTGAGCATGATGCAAAATACAGTCATCGTATTGTGAGAATGCTGGATGGACAAACGGTGACGGAGAATATCCTGGTATAATGAAAATGTACGGCTATGCTGAAAAATTATTTAAAACTTGCCTTCCGGAACTTGAAAAGAAACAAAGGTTTCTTTGCTCTTAATTTCATTGGCTTGTTTGTAAGTGTGGTAGTATGCATTTTAATTGCATTAATTATTATTCATGAAAAAAGTTTTGATAAACAGCCGGGAGTTAAAACATCAGTTTACAGGGTTGTAAATCATAGCGACAATTCAACCGGAAAATCTTTCAGTCCCATTACACCATACCCGCTTGCCACTGCATTGAGGACACAGTTGCAGGACGAAAAACTGATTTCTCAGATTCACTTTCAGGAAGATGTAATTGTAACGGCTGGCGAAAAAAAATTCAAGGAAACGAATATTGTTTTTGCTGATTCTGTTTTTCCCAAACTATTTCATCTGGATGTCAAAACAGGTAGTATCAGGAATGCTTTTTCTCAGCCGGGTTTTGCTGTTTTAACACAATCAAGTGCCAATAAATATTTTGGTAAAGAAGAAGCCATTGGCAAAAGAATAAAAATTGAAAATATACTTGAAGTTGAAATAACAGCAGTCATTGAAGATGCCCCCGGCAATTCGCATTTACCTTATAATATACTGGTTTCTTATTTATCATTGAAACCTGAGTTTATTGGTAATTTACCACTTGACCAATGGGGTATTAATGCAGATGGCTTTACCTATATAGGATTAAGTGATATAAATAAAACCAAACAAACTGAAGCAGCACTGGCATCAATAGCTGATAAAAATATTAACAACAATAAAGATGCCGGGCATACAGAATTTAAACTGCAACCACTTACTGATATTCATTTCAACCAGGCCTATGCAGAAAACAATCCTTCCTATACCATCAACTATCAATATCTCTATATCATTGGATGTATAGGATTGTTTCTAATTCTTGCAGCTTGTATCAACTACACTAATCTTTCTACTGCTATGGCTATAAAAAAGTCGAAAGAAGTAGGTGTAAGAAAAACTATGGGGGCCAGCCGTTCGCAGCTCATCGGTCAGTTTCTTGCTGAAACTTTCCTGTTAACGGCGATAGTTATTATTGCGGCGACAGCAGCAGCAAGATTTCTTTTACCCTCCGTAAATAGTTTTCTTGAAAAAAATATAGCACTCAACTTCCTGAACACACAGATTCTTTTTTTCCTTTTTATTCTCTGGATAACCATATCTGTACTTTCAGGAATTTACCCCGCTTTGATTCTTTCCGGGTTCAGCCCGATTAATGCATTAAAAAATAAATTATCAACGCCAAAAACATCAACTGTTTTATTAAGAAGGGGGCTCGTGGTTTTTCAATTTCTCACAGCGCAAATTCTGATTATCGGTGCATTGGTTGTTACAAAGCAAATGCAATTCATAAATTCAAAACCGCTGGGTTTTCAAAAAGAAAAAATAGTGGATATAGGTTTGCCGGAAAACAAAGACGGACAATTGTCTGAGCTTCGGAATAAACTTGCTGCTATTACCGGTATCAGTAACATAAGTTTTTCATTGGGCGCCCCGGTTTCGG
>JANLSA010000283.1:0-2564 GCA_031362085.1 Bacteroidota bacterium
ACGCCATTGTCATGCCTTCGGCAGATAAATTGGTATGAGGCGTTGGCCCGTGTTTAGCCTACCAACAAATCTGTAAGGAAGATTTCTCATATTCGATTTTTTGGAACGCCACCCGCATGGTTAGGCTGCATTCCAATGGCGTAATGGGGTAGACTCCGAAGGAATTGAAGGAACTGAAAAACTGATAAATTTGTTAGTGTCTCAGTTGAAAAATAATTACCCCACAAAGACAGAAAGTAAAATCTTTGTTGACTTAGTGGCTTTGCGAGATACCCGATACTTCCATACATTTGAATATTCAATTTCATTCAATCATTAATATATGTCCAGACATTCATCTCAAAATATAGTATTGACTATTTGTTTATCACTCACAGCATCTTTTGCGTCGGCACAGGAAATAAAAGAACCCAGAACCACAGAGGAATGGACAGCACCTTATCAACCTTTCCGAATTGCAGGCAACTTGTATTATGTGGGCACCTATGATCTGGCTTGTTATCTCATTACAACCCCGCAGGGAAATATATTGATCAATACAGGGCTTGCCGCATCAGAATCACAAATAAAAAATAATATTAAAACACTCGGTTTTAAATTTACCGATACTAAAATATTATTAACCACACAGGCACATTTTGACCATATGGGTGCTATGGCTGCCATTAAACAACAAACAGGTGCGCAACTAATGGTAGATGAAAAGGATGCTGATGTACTGGTAACCGGTGGCAGTTCAGATTATGAATTGGGAAAATATGGAACCTCATTCAAACCTGTAAAGCCCGATCGGTTATTAAAAAATAATGATACAATCAGGTTGGGCGAAATGCAGTTGGTAATGCTTCATCATCCCGGACACACAAAAGGTTCCTGCAGTTTTTTGTTTACTGTAAAAGATGATCAGCAGTCCTGGAAAGTGCTTATTGCAAACATGCCCACCATCGTTACAGAAAAATCTTTTACTGATATAAGTACATACCCGGAAATAGCGAACGATTATGCCTATACATTTAAGGTAATGAAAAATATTTCATTTGATTTATGGCTTGCTTCACATGCCAGCCAGTTTAACATGCATGATAAACATAAGCCCGGCGATACATATAACCCTGTTGCTTTTATTGATAAGGCCGGTTACGATGCTGAACTAAACGATCTTCAAAATGAATATGAAGAGAAGAAGAAGCATTAAAGTGGAATTCAGTTTACCCCAAACCATTTGCCATTTTTAGTTTTCATTACCAAAATATGATTTATTTTTCCATATAATTTTTTATTATGCTAAAACAACTCCTGCTATCCTGTTTATTACTTTTTATTGTATGCAATACAAATGCACAGTCAGTAAAAGATTCTTCTGATCTCAACAGTTTTTTAAAACCTGTAAAATGGAGATGCATCGGGCCTTTTCGGGGTGGCCGTTCCAATTGTGCTACAGGTGTAGTTGGTAATCCTGCTGTTTATTATCAAGGCACTACAGGCGGCGGACTTTGGAAAACAGAAGATATGGGAATTACCTGGCGCAATGTATCTGATGGATTTTTCAAAACGGGTTCAGTAGGTGCAGTTGCTGTTGCAGAGAGTGATGCGAATATTGTATATGTGGGTATGGGCGAACATGCAATACGTGGTGTAATGACACATCATGGGGATGGAGTTTATAAATCAACTGATGCAGGAAAAACATGGAAGAAAATAGGACTTGATCTTACACAGCATATTTCCAGAATAGCTATTCATCCTAAAGATCCAAATATTGTTTATGTGGCGGCGCAGGGTGCCTTATACAGCAAATCAAAAGAACGGGGTATATATAAATCAGTTGATGGCGGCAATACCTGGAAAAATGTTTTGTATGTAGATGATAAAACCGGTTGCTCTGAAATATCAATGGACATGAACAACCCGCTGATACTATATGCCGCTATGTGGGAACATGGCCGCCTGCCATGGAAAGTAATCAGTGGAGGTGCCGGCAGCGGATTATATAAATCAACAGATGCAGGGGAGCATTGGGAAAAAATGAAAGAAGGCCTGCCAAAAGAAATGGGTAAAATGTCAATCGCTGTATGTCGTTCCAATTCCGAAAAAGTATATGCATTGATTGAAAGTGATTCTGAAAAAGAAGAAGGTGGATTATATATGTCAACGGATGCTGGTAAAAGCTGGAGCCAGTCATCAAACGATAATCATTTAATACAAAGAGCATGGTATTATATTGAACTGTTTCCTGACCCGATGGATGAAAATGTTTTGTATGTAATGAGTGCATCAGCATTTCGCTCCATTGATGGTGGTAAAACATGGGATGATATTTCCGCTACGCATGGCGATTATCATAATCTCTGGATCAATCCAACTAATTCTAATAACATGATTATTTCCGATGATGGAGGTTCGGCTATTACATTTAATAAAGGAAAGACATGGAGCAGCCAGAATAATCAGCCAACTGCACAATTTTACCGTATCAATGTTGACAACCAGTTTCCCTATAACATTTATGGCGGCCAGCAAGACAATAGTTCTGTAAAAATTGCAAGTCGTGAACCCGGTGCTGG
>JANLSA010000287.1:0-17825 GCA_031362085.1 Bacteroidota bacterium
CACCAAAAGAGCCAGCCCAAATTGTTTCATCACGATTATCAATAGCAATTGAAATAAAATCTGATAATGAATCAAATTGCTGACGGTTGTTTCGGTTAAGATTTGTCCATTCATTTTCTTTTAAATAAAAAAAACCGTTGCGGTTGTTTTGAGCAATCCAGGAATTATTTACAGCACCGGCTGTTGCATAAAAATTATTTTTCACAAATTTTATTTCTCCTGTTGCTATTGATTCCGGGGAATTGAGTTTGTATTGAGCAACTAATGAAGTAGTAAAATGTGTTAAACTTTCAGTTGAGTCAGCAATCCAGTAATCATTATTAAAAACAATTGCCTTGCGGGGCGCTGAAAGTCCGGTTTGCTGATTTAAGGTAACAGCAATTGTTCCGTCAGCATTTAAAACAGTTACCCGGCTCTGTCCATTCAACAGTCGCTGGCATACTAAAACTTTATTGCCTGAAACATTTACATTTATTATGCGCTGGTTATTTTGATAAAATAAATTCCAGTTGTTGCCATTTAATATAAAGAGTGAATCATTTTTTAAAGCAAGCACTTTATTTTGAATTGAAACAATATCAGCTACCGTTCCATCCGACAATCCATTTGCACCACTAAGCAATTGCCAGTTGTTATAATCAGAAAGAGCAGGATTATTAATGGAAGCTCTTTTTAATCCTTCGTCTGTAGCAGCATAAAAAAAAGATGCATCGGAAGTAAAGCCATTTACTTTTACTTTATTTCCGCCATTGCCAATAAACCATGAATCTTTTACTTCATTCTTTTCACCATTAATAACCACCACACCCAACCCGGTGGAGAGATAATAATTTTTATTGAATGGATAAATAGAATAAATCGATTTATCGCCTGGAATATTGTTAAGTTTTATATCTGGAATATTATAAATATCATTTTTGTAAATAATATCAATATTGCTGTTCTTATATGCAACCAGCAATTTTTCATTCGCTATGTCATATTGAATTGTACTGATACCGGTTTCACTCAATCCGGTTATTTTGCTAAGCCGCTCTACAGAATTTTCGCTTACATCAACACTGAACAAACTATAAGGAGTGGCAGCAAATATTTTGTTACCCCCTGCAGTTATATCAATGGCAGATTTGTATGGCAAATGTTCCCGCCATAAACCAATTGGTGGTATTGGTTGTTGTGCTAAAGCTTTAAATGCAATCAGAAATAATAAAAAAAACAGGTTCCTTTTCACAGTTCAAATGTAGAGTAAAGGCGTAAACTCTGTTATGGATTTTATTATGTTTCTTTGCGACTCATCATCGGAGGTATGCCAAACCTGATAGTTATTTCCGACACGCTAAATACTTTTGCAGGCATGGCATACCTGTTGAAAGCAATTAAAATATTATGTGGAGAAGCTTAGGAAAGTTTATTTTAAAAAACAGAATTGTATTATTAATAGCCGTAGTTGCAGCCACCCTGTTTATGGGCTATCATGCAAAGCAGGTACAGCTGAGTTATGAATTTTCAAGAGCCATTCCGGTTGATAATCCCAAATACAAAACGTACCAGGAATTTAAAAAACAATTTGGCGAAGATGGTAATCTGCTGGTTATCGGGATTCAAACAAATCAGTTTTTCAGCCAGGATCTGTTTAATTCCTACTACACTCTTCAACGCAATATCAAAAAAATAAACGGTGTGGAAGATATCATTTCCATCCCATCGGCAGTTAACCTGGTAAAAAATGCTGAGACAGAAAAACTGAAAAGTGAAAACATTTTTCCAGACAAAAGTCTTACACAAGCCGAGATTGACAGTTTTAAAACTATTTTCCTCAACCTTCCATTTTACCGTGAGCTACTTTATAATCCCGATACGGATTCATGGTTGATGGGTGTTCGCATAAATAAAACAATACTGAATTCAAAAAACAGGAATGAATTAGTTGCTGAGATAGAAAAATATGCAAATGCATTTGGCACATCTAATAAATTAGCAATTCATATAAGCGGATTGCCGTTAATAAGAACACAGATTGCAACACGTATTGCAAAAGAAATGAGCTGGTTTCTGATGGTATCAATAATTCTTTCAGCAATTATCCTTTTACTATTCTTCCGCTCTATTACTTCTATGTTGCTTTCATTGGGTGTGGTAATTATTGGTGTGGTGTGGAGCCTTGGCACCATGCACCTGCTGGGTTATAGCATCACTTTGCTTACGGCTCTTATTCCCCCCTTAATTGTTGTAATCGGTATTCCGAATTGTATTTATTTTTTAAATAAATATCACACTTCCTATACCGGGCATACCGATAAAAGATCGGCACTAATAAATATGGTAGAGCGAATGGGTATTGTTACGCTGTTTTGCAATCTGGCTGCCGCTATTGGGTTCGCCGTTTTTGCTTTAACAAAAAGCGAAATATTAAAAGAGTTTGGAATAGTAGCCGGCATCAACATTCTATTTTTATTTTTTATTTCACTGGCATTAATTCCAATTGTATTAAGTTTTTTGCCATCACCAAAAGAACGGCACACAAAATATCTTGTCAATCCATTTTTAAATCGTTGGTTAGACAGATTGGAATTATGGAGCCTGAATCACCGTAAAATAATTTATACGGTAACGGTAGTTCTGGTAGCCGTATCGGTTATTGGAATTTTTAAATTAAAAAGTGTTGGCTATATCGTGGATGATATTCCAAAGTCGGATAAAATTTATACAGACCTGAAATTTTTTGAAAAAAATTTTAAAGGTGTAATGCCTTTGGAAATTGTAGTAGATACAAAAAAGAAACGCAGTGCTATAAAATTTGATAACCTTATCCGTATTGATTCACTCTCATCCTATCTCTCAACTTTTTCTGAAATAGCCCGACCATTAAGTATAACTGAAGGCTTAAAATTTGCGAAGCAGGCTTTTTTTGAAGGAGACAGCAGTAGCTATTCCATGCCTTCAGAACTTGATTTACCAGCCATGTATGAGTATTTACGTTTTAAATCGGATAGCGGCGGCACTAAAAATTCTTTCTCAAAATTGATTTCATCTTTTATGGATAGTACCCGTCAGCAGGCACGTATCAGCATAAGCATGGCAGATGTAGGAAGCAGCAGGCTGCCGGAAATTTTAGAAAAAATTGAAACCCGATCGAATGAATTATTTCCAAAAGAAAAATATGATGTGAAGCTAACCGGATCGAGTGTTACTTTTTTGGAAGGAAGCCGTTTTATAATAAATGGATTAAAAGAAAGTGTGCTGTGGGCATTTTTATTAATTGCAATCTGTATGCTTTATCTTTTTAAATCGGCAAGGATTTTAGTTTGTTCATTAATCCCGAATCTGATTCCTTTAATTATTACCGCAGGTGTAATGGGTTGGGTTGGCATTCATATTAAACCATCCACTGTATTAGTATTTAGTGTGGCATTAGGTATAGCCATAGATGTTACCATCCGTTTTCTTATCAATTACAAGCAGGAGCTACCACATCATAATTATAATATGAAGCAAACGGTAATTGAAACTATTCACCACACCGGCATAAGTATTATATACACATCAATGGTCTTAATTGCAGGGTTTATTATATTCTGTTTCAGTGGGTTTGGCGGAACAAAAGCTTTGGGATGGCTTACTTCTCTTACCCTTATTACGGCAACAGTTACTAATCTTGTTTTGTTACCTGCATTATTAATTTCCATTGCCCGTCCCAAAAAATAAACAGAACCCTTATATTCGTGCAGCATAGGGGGGAAACTAGCTGTCTGTATTATATACATCAGCGAGCATATTGACTGATAAAGACTGGATCTGGATTAAAGGCTATTTACCATTTCAAAATTTTGAACTTGAATTATCTGTTTCGATTGTTAAAAAACAATTTGAAGCAGTTAATGCTTTTTGGATATTTTATTTTAAATTTAAACAACACACACATGAGAAAACTCTGCTTACTGCTATTGGCATTTGTGTGCTTTGCTGGTTATGCAAATGCACAACGTGTGGTTACCGGAAAGGTAACCGATGAGAAAAGCAATCCTGTTGGGAATGCATCTGTATTTATAAAAGGTACAACCACAGGTACCGTAACAAAAGATGACGGTACATATTCATTAACTGTTCCAGCTAATGGAAAAGCACTGATTGTTTCGTCGGTTGACATGAAAACTGAGGAAAAAACAATTGGAACTCTAACAGTACTTAACTTTTTACTCAGATCGGAAGATAAAATTCTTTCTGAAGTAGTAGTAACAGGTACTGGTGTTGCTACCAGCAAAAAGAGATTGGCAATATCTGTAGAGTCAATTACAGCGGATAAGCTACCCTCAGTTCCTTCAATTGATCAGGCATTAGTAGGAAAAATTGCCGGATCACATATAAGTAGTACGAATGGCTCGCCAGGCAGGCCTACAAATATTTTACTCCGTGGTATCAATACAATTAACCGAGGCACATCACCCATGATTTTGCTGGATGGTCTTGAAGTAAGGGCAACAGATTTGAATTCACTTGACTTAAATGGAATTGAAAGAATTGAAGTAGTACAAGGTGCTGCCGCAGCTACAATTTATGGTGCACAAGGTGCAAATGGCGTTATTCAATTGTTTTCAAAAAAAGGAAAAATTGGTAAAACCCGTATTGACATTTCATCAAGTTTATCAATAAACGATATGCTGAATGAAGGAGATGTACATAAATCGCAGTTACATCCTTTTACGACAAATGCTAATAATGAAGTTATTGGGTCTTCGGGCAATCTGATTGTTTTAGACCCGGCTATAAGTGTATACAGAGAAAATGTTCAGGTAAACCTTGTTGACCCGAATACTTTTACAAACAAGGCTTATGATAAGAATCTTCAGTATTATGATCATTATAAAATGTTTTTTCAAACAGCTTATATAAAAAACAATTCAATAACAATCTCTGGAGCAAAAGATAAAATGGATTTTAGTTTTTCTGTATCGGATAGCAGGCAGAACAGCACTTTCAGAGGTAATGGTAACTATGCCCGGTCCAATTTATTATCAAATATTGGTGTGGAACTTGCAAAAAATTTAAAATTCAGAACTACTACACAATTAGTTTATACAAAGAATACGTTAGATGATGGAACAGGTCGTGGAATCATTTTTGCTTTAAATAATTCAAGACCTTTTGCTAACTATGACTATAAAATGCCCGATGGCAACTATGGATATTATTTCGGAGATGCTACTGGGGTGAATGGATACAATCCCAACTACAGAACAAGTTATTCTAATAGTCTTGACAATAAAGTGGATGTAGTTCAAAATTTTAATTTGAATTATAAACCAGCTCGTTTTATTGAGTTAGATGTAAAATATGGTTTGAATTTTCAAACCCAGGATGTAAAGTATAATGTGAAACCTCAGGATGATAATGCTAGTGCAAAATTTTGGGGTACACGTTGGTGGACGGGGTTTTATGCACCAACACCATCTGTAGGTACATCCGGTTCAATAGATGACTTCAGATATAAAACATTTTTTCAAAACCTGATTGGTACGGCTACTTTAAATTTTGATTTTGAAAGAGATTTTCATTTAAAAATTCCAATTAGAACGACAACAATCGCTGCGTATGATTATCGTAAGAATGTTTTTCAGCAATATATAACATGGGGGGCTGATGCACCGTTTTACACTCCGTATACAGCAAACCAAATGGTAACTTATCGTATTCAATCTGATTATAAAGAACCTTTTGTTACGTATGGTTATTTAGTCAATCAACGATTTGAGTATGGTGAAATTGCCGGAATATCAGGAGGTTTAAGAAGTGACTTCTCTTCTGCATTTGGACGTGGTTCTAAACCATTCACTTTCCACAGAGGCGATGGATATTTCAGACCTTCTTCTATGAATTTTTGGAAAAACAGCAGGTTTGGATCATTTCTTCCTGAATTTAAAATCAGGGCTGCTTATGGAAAAGCAGGAATTCAACCAAGAGCATTCGATCGCTATCTTGTTTTAAATACGGCTAATTTAGGATCTAATGTTGCATTTACATTTCCTACCAGCAATCCAAATCCAGATTTAAGTGTAGAAATTTCAAAAGAATATGAAATTGGTACAGATATGAATTTTAGAGGGCTAAGAGGATCATGGTTTAATTCAATTAATTTATCCGTTACCTATTGGGATCGTAGTACAGATAATGCCATCTATAATGTAGATGCCGCACCTAGTACTGGTACAGGAACTATCAGAGATAATGCTTTTGGATTAGCTTCTAACGGAATTCAAGCTTCTTTAAACATAAGCGTTTTAAAAAGCAAAAATCTTAACTGGAACTTTACAACGAATTTCAGCAAACAAAGTTCAAAAATAACTTCTGTGAAAGGAGGTACAGAAATAGTGGTTCTTTCTAATGCAGGTAGCAGTAATTATGTATTAAGAGCCGGTGAAAAGATTGGTCAATTATTTGGAAATGTATTATTGCATAGTGTAGATCAGTTGGATGCGAAAGGCAATCCATATATTCCAAAGGCTTCACAAAATAATTATACGTTGGCAAGTAATGGTTGGGTAGTTGATAAAGTAACAAAACAACCTTTTGTATCACCCCTTAAAGAAAGCTTCGGAGATCCCAACCCTAAGTTCAACATGTCGTTTATTAATGAAATAAGTTTCAAAGGAAATTTAAGCGTATCCATGCAATGGGATTGGATACAAGGCAGCCATCTTTATAACCAAACCAAACAATGGATGTACCGGGATGGAATTCACGGAGATTATGCTATACCATTAACTATTGATGGTGTTACACAAGCTTATACTGCATTTTACCGTGGTGTATATGCTCAGGTTCAGGCAAATGGTACAAAGAATTATTTTTATGAAGATGCGTCATTTGTCAGACTTCGTCAGCTTTCAGTTTCATATGATCTTGCAAAGATTATTAATAGCCCGGCAATTCAGAGACTACAACTTGTTTTGGGTGTCCGTAATTTTTTAACCTTTACCAAATACACTGGTTATGATCCTGAAGTAAGTTCCGGATCAAGTAACTCGGCGTTTGATCGCGGTGTTGATCATAATACAGTTCCAAATTTACGGTCATTTCAAATTGGTTTAAACGTAGGTTTCTAACTTTAAAAAAACAATCAAATGAAAAAAATTAAAATAATGATTTTTGCAGTTGTAACAGTAAGTAGCATTATCTCCTGCAAAAAACAATTGGATGTAAAAAATCCAAATCAGCCGACTCCGGAAAGTGCTACTACGGAGGCTGGCATCATCGCCCTTGCGCAGGGAGGCGTTTACAGAAATGGTTTTGTAAATCTTAAATATTCGGATGGAGTATATGGTTTCTTCTGGTCAGGTGCTATGGGTTTTCATGAAATGATGGGTGATGCTATTCAAGTGGAAGCAGCCAATGCATTCATTAATCAGATTGGATGTCCTGATAAAGTAATACTTGACCCACCTGCTTTAACTGTAGTATTAAATCCAAATTCGCCAAAAACACAATACGCTTTAATTCGTCAGGTTATTAATTTCAATAGTAACCAGGGACAAAACACACTTTATTATGAGTGGGCTTATATGTACTCAATGATTAATGCTTGTAATGCCATTTTGGATCTTGCGGATAAGGCAGTATTTGCTGTAGAACCTGCTACAAAAAAAGCAACAATTCAAGCCTGGGCCAATTGGTGGAAAGGATTTGCGTATGCAAGAATTGGATCTATTTATTATGCAGGAATAATTAACAATGTTTCAGCCAGTACGAATGGTAATTATGTTACCAAAGAAGCAATTATTGCTGAATCGAACAGAGTATTAGATCTGGCAACGAATGCATTAAATGCAGCTACTAATACAGTTGCTTATAACGAAATCTTAGGTAAATTAATACCCATTTTTAACCAGGTAGGTAAAGGAGGTGTGCTTACAACAGATATGTGGAAAAGAAATATCAACACATTAAAAGCAAGAAATATATTAGTAAATACTCCGGCAGCTACAATGACCCCGGCACAATGGGCGTCAATTCTTACACTAACCAATAATGGAGTACTTGCTTCTGATAAAGTATTTACTGGCAGATCAAACACTGCAGGAGATTTTTTATCTCCCACTTCAGGCACTGTTGCATCTAAAGTTCAAAATGCTTTAGCTGGTGGTAATACCTATAAATTAAGCGAACGTTTTGTTCAAGAATTTAAAGCTGGTGATAAACGTTTTACAAATAATATTGCACAAACAGTAACATGGATTGGCAATGGCGACCGGGGACAAGCATTTAATACACGTTACAGATTAATAAATAAAGGAACCGGTCTGGTTGGTGTAAAAGTTTATACAAATACAGATCCCGGAGCTGAAGAAACTTATCTTGCAAGCAGCTATGAAGAAAATGATTTGATGAAAGCCGAAGCGCTTATTAATACAGGTAGTATTGATGCAGGATTAGCCTTAGTTGATGCTGTCCGCAATTCGCAGGGTGCTGGTTTAGCAGCCGTAACTGCTACAGGACTAACCCTTGCTCAGGCAAAAGAAGAATTGAGAAGAGAAAGAAGAGTTGCTTTACCATTTATAGGTTTATCGTTTTACGATGCACGTCGTTATGGAATTATTAATCCACTTAGTGCTGGTGGTGGAAGAACAGGTGCAGTTGTTATTACGGGCACAGGTGCAGTAAATACAAATGCAACTATTGAATATAATTTCCTGGATTATTGGGATGTACCAGACAATGAGTTGGTTTATAATCAACCTGCGGCTGGCAGTGCTCCTGTAAAAAACCCAAAATAAATTTTTGGGCTTTCATACTAAGTTCATTTTTCAACTTAAAACAACAACTTCTAAAAACTCCGGTTCATCTCCGGAGTTTTTTTTTATTAAATAAACTGAATGAGGAATTTTAATATATACTATTGATGATGACTTATGCAGCAATCTTCACGAACATATGGTCTCTCAGAGAAAAGAAAATAAAAAACATTTTTTTGCCTGTCGATAAAAAACAGTTTTTTGTATTTCATAATTCGGTATTTTCGATACCTGTTTTATTGAACTGGTTAAGGAATAATCAAAAATTATTTATTGTTACACAACTCTGGATTTAATTTATCCGTTTCAATTTTTTAGAAATAGCTGAAACGGGTAACTCGTTGAATATTTTTTTATAATAAAAACTAACACTAACATGAGAAAATTGCAATTACTACTACTTGGAGTTGTGCTATTTGCTAATCAAGCAATAGCACAACGTACAGTCACCGGAAAAGTGACTGATGACAAAAACAACCCAATTGGTAATGCCTCAGTTCTTGTAACTGGTACAAAAGTCGGTACAGTTACAAAAGTTGATGGAACATTTTCAATTACAGTACCAGCAACTGCCAAATCATTAATTATTTCTTATGTTGAAATGGCACCACAAACTATTTTATTAAGTGGCAAAACGACAATTGATGTCAAACTTGTTGCAGAAAATAAGTCCCTTCAGGAAGTAGTGGTAACAGGCTATCAAACAAGAAGAAGAAAAGATGAAGCTGGTGCCATCTCATCAGTTAAGGGCTCTGATATAAGTGATATGGCAAATGTTTCAATTGATAAAGCCTTACAGGGTGCTGCTGCTGGAGTTACTGTTCAGGCAAATAATGGTATTCCAGGTGGTAATATCCGGATTAATATCCGCGGATTAAGTTCATTTGGTTCAGGAACTGCACCATTATGGGTAATTGATGGTATTCCTTTTCCATCCGGAAACCTTTCTTCGTTTACAGAAACAAATCCGCTTTCATTCCTGAATCAAGATGATATAGAATCGATTGATATTTTAAAAGATGCCGCCTCTACGGCTATCTATGGTTCTTCAGGTGCAAATGGTGTAATACTGGTTACAACTAAAAAAGGAAGAAATCAAAAAACGAAAATCGGCTTTAACTATTATACTGGATTTAATACGCCACTCAAAAATTTTGATGTGCTAAATACACAAGAATTTTTCAAGTACAAAATGGAAGCTGTAGATAATCAAAACAGGCTTTCGAATACAATTCTTACTCCCCAGGCGTTAAAATCTGCCTCATTGATTGGTATGGAAGTTAATTTACTGACAGGGCTATCAACTGCACAAATCAATGCAATGAATGAAAAGTCACTGGACTCATTGGCGAATTCACTGCCTTTTACAGACTGGCAGGATGCTACTTTCGGCACAGGTAGGATTAATAATTACGAGATGACTTTAAATGGCGGAACGGATAAAACACAATTCTATACCTCTGCTTCATTTCAGACTAATAATTCTATTGTTAAAAAAACAGACTTCAAAAGAGCAAATATCAAAATTGATATTACAAATAATATCAACAATAAACTGAAAGTAAACTTTAATTCATTTTTAAGCACGGTTTATCAAAACGCTCCTTTTACAAGAGACCCAAGTTCATTTCTTGGTAGCAATGCCTTTGCGGCTGCATTGGTATTACCTCATAATCCTATATACATTCCGGGGACAAGCAACTATTTTGGATTATCTCCCAGTAAACTAATGGGATTACTTTCTCATAATGTTGTTGCTGTTAATGATTACAATATCATTTATGAACGTACAAATGAAGCCATCGCAACATTAGGCATTGATTATAAAATAACCCCCTGGTTAACATTTCAGACAACCGGGAATATAGATTATCGCATTGTTCAGGGTCGTCAGTTCAGAGATCCGCGTACCCCCGATGGTTTTGGAGTACAAGGAAGGGAATCAACTCATGCTGATTGGTTTATTAATTTTTTAACCAACCAACGTTTATCTTTTATTAAATCATTTAATGATGTTCATAATATTGATGGTGTAGTGGGTTATGAGTTTATTGGCAGAAAACAAGAAGGCTTTTCAGCTTCAAAAACAAATTTTACCACCTATCAATTGCCTTTATTAACTGCTGGTGGTGTTCTGGTAAGTGCAGATGAATACTTGACTGAAAATAAAAAAAGTAGTGTGTTTGGAATGTTTAATTATAATTATAAAAGAAAGTATTCTATTGGATTTGTTGCTCGTTATGATGGTTCTTCGCGGTTCGGCGAAAATTCAAAATTTGGATTTTTTAATTCTATACGTGGTGTATGGAATGTTGACAGAGAAAACTTTTTCCGTGTAAGACCAATTTCTACCCTTCGGACCCGGGTTTCTTTTGGGCATGTCGGTAATGATGCAATTGGTGATTATGATGCACTGGGCACTTACGGTACCGGAGCTTTATATAATAATCAGCCTGGTATTTTTCCAAACAGGCTTGCTAGCAGCAGCCTTACCTGGGAAGATGTTCGTGAATTAAACTTTGGACTTGATATGGGCTTTTTTAAAGACAGATTAACTTTTACTGTTGATGTTTACAATAAGCAAACAAAAAACATTTTACAGAATGAAACCCTTGCAAGCTATACTGGCTGGAATTCTGTAAGAACAAATACCGGAAAATTAGAGAATAGAGGAATTGAAGTATCAGTTAAAGGCGACATCATACGTCCTGTTAGATCGGGTGCATTGAAATGGACCGCCAGTTTTGTTTTTGCAAAAAATGATAATAAGATTCTTCAAATCGTAAATGGAACAAACTACCTGGATAGAAACACGAGTATTTTACTCGGAAAACCAATTGGTCAAATTCTTACAACAAGATTTGCAGGTGTAAATTCTGCTACTGGTCGTCCAATGTGGTATGATTCTTTAGGAAATATTACATATGCTCCACAAAATAAAGACAGATATTATTTAGGAATTGGCGCAGGGCTACCTCCTATTCAAGGTGGTTTTAGCTCAGCTTTGTCTTATAAAGGTTTAAGCTTAGATGTTCAATTCTCTTATCAGTATGGCCAATGGGCAAGCGATGGTCAATACAATTTTGCAATGGAAACAGTTGCCAGGGTAAATTTAATTCATGACAATTATGATTACAGGTGGACAGCTCCCGGGCAAATAACTCATATCCCAAGAGCAAATGGCACTACAGAACCAAATTCTTCAGGTCCTGGTACAGGTGACAGGTTTTTCCAGAAAACTGATTTTATCCGATTAAGGAGTGTAACATTTGCATATGATTTCAGTGGTGAGTTTATAAAAAGATTAAAATTAAGCTCTGCAAGATTTTATGTTCAGGGTGGAAATTTGTTTACACATACTTCTTTCAGAGGATATGATCCGGAGTTTGTAGGTACCGCTACAGGAATTATTCCTCAAAGCAAAAACATTACTGCAGGAATTCAATTTGCATTCTAATTAAATTTAAAAAAATTACTATGATAAAGTTTTTTAATAAAATAATACTACTCGCAACAGCAGTTTTGTTTTTTACAGTTTCCTGTAAAAAGCAATTAGCTATAGTCCCACTTTCTGTTCTTGACGAAAGCCAGGCATTAAAAACACCTTCAGGAATTGAAGGAGCTATAAGTTCAGTGTATTCTTCCCTTAAATCCCAGGTTCATTATGGAAGAGATCAGATTGTGTTTGCGGATGCACTGGGTGATAATGGTTTTGCAACTAATCACTCCGGGAGGCTAATTGGTGAATCTCAAAATGCAAGGGGATCTCATTTTGTAAACTGGGGTACTTTATATAATGCAATCAACCAGATCAATCTAATATTAGATGCAATTCTCACTCCGGAAAAAATTTCACCGGCACCAACTCCAGCTGATTTAGCAAGTTGGGAGGGGCAACTGAAATTTTTAAGGGCATTGAATTATTTTGACCTTGTAAGAAATTATTCTTATATCCCTGGAGCTATCGTTACTGCTAATGATAAAGGAGGTGTTCCATTAATGCTTACTGGAATAAGAACAAGTGATCTTGCACGGACTGCTAAACCATCCCGTGGTACCATTGCAAGTGTTTATTCACAGATTTATTCAGACCTTACCACGGCTGAATCGAAATTGCTGAGTACGGCTACTCAATTTCCTTTCAGAGCTTCAAAAGTAGCAGCACAAGCTTTGTTTGCAAAAGTTGCTTTATACAATAAAGACTTTACTACAGCTAAAACATGGGCTGATGCAGTTATTACTGCTAGAGGATCAACTTTAAGAACAACCGCTACTTATGTAGCCGGATGGCGTAGTTCAGTAAACCCAGAATCTTTATTTGAAGTTGCTTTTGCTACTTCAGGTGAAAGTTTGGGCGTTAATGTTTCCATGCAATCTTCTTTTACATCATTAGTTACTCCGGGTGTGCCCGGTTCAACAGGCGGATGGGGCGATTTGGGTGCACATATATCATTATTAAATGCTTTGGGTATTACATTAACTGCACCTGCAAGTTATGGAATCACGCCTTGTGCTGTTTCATCCAGAACTGCAGATGTAAGAAACCTTCTGTTCGAACCTGGATCAACTGGAAGAGGAACGACCTTTATAGAGTGTACAAAATTTTTAGGAAAAAATGGAGCTTTATATACAGACAATATTCCCGTAATAAGAATAGCTGAAGTTTATCTTATCAGGGCAGAAGCACAATCAGCCAACAATTCATTACCTATTTATAATCTTACGAATGCAAAAGCTGACTTAGACTTGATAAGGACTAACCGTGGGCTGGCAGCATCTAGTGGCGTCACGCAAACAGAAATTTCCGATGAAATACAATTACAAAGAAGACTCGAACTTGCCTTTGAAGGAAACCGCTTTTTTGATCTGAAACGCCTTGGAAAAGATATTTTAAAATCACCCACATATTCTGATTTGCTATTTAATGATTATAGAGTATTGCCTCCAATTCCGAACGGAGATATACAGCTAAATCCTAACCTGATTCAAAATGTGAATTATTAATAATTATTCAATTTTAATTTTTATAACAATGTATAGAAAAATATTTATTACAATACTTAGTCTGAGTTTTCTTCTCAGCAGTTGTATCAAAAAGGATAATGTTGTTTTCACCAGTAACCTGGCTGAATTAGATGTCGCTGCGTATAATACAGTTTTTGGCTCTTTGACTTACCCTTTTATTACACGACAACCAACACCTGGAAGAGCAATCCTTTCATCTGCTGATCCTTTTATTACAAGGACCACTGCATCCGTTTCTTTTCGGGTAAACTTGACAGGTGTTCAACGCTCCACACCAACGAATATTAAATACCAGTTATTCAGTGTTGGTACAGCTGTTGGCGCAACGGTTGCTTATGGAGGAACAATAGGTACACTAAGTACTATTGATGCAGTTGCAGGAACCCATTTTGTTGCACCTTCTGGAGTTTGTACAATTCCTGCCAATAGCAGTTTTGGTACAATAACTATTCAACTTATCAATAGCGGCTTATCAACAACTCAAACTGCTTTGGTAGGTATTGAACTTCTAAATGATGGTGATGTAAAGTCTAGTACACTTTATTCTAAAATGGCATTTGCTATTGCTCAGAAATAATTATAAAGCTATTTATGAAATAAAAAAACTCCGGCTCATCACCGGAGTTTTTTTTTATTTTAATACTTCCTGTAATTTTTGCTGAAGTTGTTCGCCACGTAAATCTTGTGCAACAATTTTTCCATCGGGATTTACCAATACATTAAAAGGTATGCCACTGATATTGTATAACGGAACAACCGGGCTATACCATTCCTTCAAATCACTGATATGTTTCCAGGTTAATCCGTCTTTCATAACTGCCTTTGCCCACGACTCTTTATTTTTATCAAGCGATACCCCGAGTATTGTAAAATTTTTATCTTTAAATTTTTGATAAGCAGTTACCACATTCGGGTTTTCTTCGCGGCAGGGGCGACACCAGCTTGCCCAAAAATCAACCAACACATATTTTCCTTTGTAGGATGAAAGACTTATTTCTTTACCAGAAAGGTCGGGCATTATAATTTCCGGTGCTGGTTTTCCAACCCATTGCTGGGTAGTTGCTAATTGTTGTTCCAGTTGTTTTTTCTGGGCATCCAATTGATCTTTTATAGCTGCAACCCCTTTATTCGAAGGAAATTTTGCTACCGTATTATTTACGATTGTATTTACCTCATCGTCATTAATTGGCTCCAGATTGAAATGTGGATTTTCGTTTCTGTTGGTTTGATAATAACCGAGCAGATACATTGCCAATGCAGGGTTATTTGATTTTTCAATTGCATTCAGACTAAAGTTTTTTAAATCAGTTGCAGTTTGAAATCGTTGTTGCTTCAGCAAACTAACTTTGCTATCAGCGGGGTTAATTCTTGAAAGACTGTCTGTTCGTAAATCGGCTTTATACAAATCAAGTAATCTATTTCCAAATCCGGTAAGAAACTCTTTTAGTTTTAAACTGCCGGGTGAGCCTGTCAATTCATAACTATCCACATAATCATTTCCTTTATAACTAAAGGTTGCATTCACCAGAATCGAATTGGTATCATTCACGATGGTAACAGCCGGGTAAATATTTTTATCGAGCCGGAGTGTATAAATTTTTTCTGCATCACTTGTGGTTTTAAATTCATACCGGCCATCTGTATTTATTTTTGAAGAATCTACAACCGTACGCTGCATTGTAGCCATTGGTATTTCTTCCAGATATATCATTTGGGCTTTGCTATTAGTTAATGTTCCCGACACCTTAAACGGTTTTCCAGTGATATCTTTTTTAGATTCTCCATTGCACCCGGCAATAACCACAACAACACTTAATATAAAAATCAGTTTTCGCATTTTAATAATATTATGATTTGAGTTTTTCCAATAACAAGTTGTTTACAATTTTGGGATCAGCTTTTCCTTTTGTTTGCTTCATTACTTCTCCTGTAAAAAGTGCAAGCAATCCTTTTTTCCCTTTTTTATATTCGATTACTTTTGCTTCCAGTTTTTTTAAAATCAGATCTACAATGGGTTCCAGTTCGCCAGCATCTGATTGCTGAATCAGATTATTGGCAATGGCTAACTGTTCAGGATCTTTTTCAGGATCATTTACCAGTTGAGAAAAAACTTTTGTAGATGCAGCTGAAAAACTGAGTTTATTTGATTGTACCAGATCAATAAGTGCAGCTATTTGTTTTGAAGAAATTGGAAATTGATTTATTTCCAGATTGTTTTCATTCAACCATGTTTTTACCGGGCCCAACATCCAGTTGGCTGCTGCTTTAGGCCTCACCCCAACCTGCGCTAAAGCTTCGGATGGTAAGCCCAGCCCCGCTTCTGGTATAGTGGAGAGATTTTCGACAACACTTTCAAAATAATTGGCAAACTCTTTTTCCTCTGTTAACACTGCAGCATCATAATCTGAAAGATGAAACTCCGATTTATATTTATTTATTCTTTGCTCCGGTAAAGCCGGAATAGAAGAACGAATTGTTTCAATAAAATTTTCGGATAAACTAAAAGGTGTAAGATCCGGGTCGGCAAAATAGCGGTAATCATCTGCATCTTCCTTATCACGAATGGCAAATGTTGTTCCGGTTGAAGCATCAAAACTTTTTGTTTGCTGAATGATTGTTTCGCCAGATTCTAAAATTTGTATCAAGCAATCTGCTTCGTATTCAATAGCCCGTTTTACATTACGGTTTGAATTCAGATTTTTCACCTCCACCCTTGTTCCCAATTTTGTTTCGCCTTTTTTTCTTACAGAAATATTTGCATCGCATCTAAAACTTCCTTCTTCCATATTGCCATCACATATTTCAAGATAGCGTATCCGTTTTCTTAATTCTGTTAAATAAGAATATGCTTCGTCGCCACTTCTTAAATCCGGTTCACTGACAATTTCAATTAAAGGAGTACCAGCCCGGTTATAATCTATACTTGTATTATGCTCATCCAGATCATGCAAGCTTTTACCCGCATCTTCTTCCATATGAATCCTGTTGAGTCGAATCAGTCTTTCTGAACCATCTGATTTAATTTTTACAAAACCCCCTTTGCAAATCGGCGTTGTATGCTGCGAAACCTGATAACCCTTTGGCAGATCGGGATAGAAATAATTTTTTCTTGCGAAATAATTATTTTTTTCAATTTCACAATTACATGCCAATCCCATTTTTACTGCAAATTCAATTGCTTTCTTATTCATTTTTGGCAATGTACCCGGATGACCAAGTGTAATGGGACTTACGTGAGTATTTGGTTCAGCACCATAAGCTATACTATCACCGCAGAAAAGTTTACTCTTGGTTAATAATTGTGCATGCACTTCCAGACCTACTACTGTTTCATATAAATTTTTGTTCTCCATATCAGAGCGGCAAAAATACGGCTCAAAGATTTAATAGGTTGTCAATTTAAATACAAAAGAATAATCTTAGAATTATCAGGCTTGTTATGTATATCGTTGGATTGAAAAGGACAAAAAAGCCCCGTAATATTTATTACGGGGCTACTTCAGGGCTATACTTGCAATATTTAGAATTGCTTTAGTATTTATAGATCGGCTGTTTTTAATTTGCGGGGCATCTTCACTTCAATATTCTGCGATTTCCCATCACGTTTTATTTGCAAACGCATACTGGGTTTGTCTTTATTTTCTTTAACCAACTTTGCTATTTCATCTGCGCTGTTTACTTCTTTATCATTTACTTGTGTTACAATATCGTTTTCTTTTACACCTGCTTTAGCTGCATTACTCTCTTCGTCTACTTCTATTACTTTTACTCCTTTGCCATCATCGGTATCCTGAACAGATAATCCTAATTTGGGCTGACCACCATCAAAAGAACGGCCATATCTGATTTTGGGAATACTTTCAAATTGCTTGAAATTCATTTCTGGCATTTTAAAATCAAAATTTTGACCATCGCCGAATGAATAAGCGCTGAGCCCTTTTGATTTAGTCAATTCAGCAGTTGCTTTGTTTTCTTTTTTATCCCGCATATAGGTAACCGTTACTTTATCTCCGG
>JANLSA010000291.1:0-8286 GCA_031362085.1 Bacteroidota bacterium
AATAACCTTTAATTTATTTTTATGACTAAACCCGGATTATTACTGTTCGTGTTTCTGTTTACAACATTCATCTTCTCATTTAATGTAAAATTGAGAAATGATGACAAAGCAATTGCTTTTATTAATTCATTAAATGAAGCTCAAAAAATAAAAACAATTTATTCATTTAGTGAAATGAACCGATATGAATTTTCTTATTTACCTGTGTATTTAATTCCCCGACGGGGCATTCAATTAAAAGAACTGGATTCTATTCAAAGAAATAAATTCAATGATTTGCTCCAGTCTTACCTGAGTAACACAGGATATGATAAAGTCAAAAATATCATGAGCCTGGAAGATGTGCTGAAGGAATTGGAAAAAAATGAAGGCAGGGACAAAGGTGTTTACTCTATTGCATTTTATGGAATGCCCAATAAAGACAGTGCATGGGGTTTTAAATTTGAAGGACATCATGTTTCTCTCAACTTCACGATTGTAAAAAATCAAATTGTTTTTGCGCCTTTTTTCTTAGGTGCAAACCCCGCTGAGGTAAAAGAAGGTAATCGAAAAGGATTCAGGGTATTGAAGTATGAAGAAGATGAAGCGTATACATTACTGAATCTATTTGATGCTAAACAAAAAGAAAAAGTAATTTTCAGCTTACAGGCATTTATTGAAATCGCAACTTCAAATGCTTCCGAAGTAAAGCCGCTGCAGCCCGCTGGTATTTTTGTAAAAGATATGAGTGCCGCACAAAAAAAACAGTTGGAAAAATTATTGGGTATTTATCTTTCTACAATGCCACCGATACTGGCAGAAAGACGAATGAAAAAAATGGCAAGTGAGGACATGAATGATTTACGGTTTGGCTGGGCTGGATCTACTGAACCCGGAAAACAACATTATTACCGGATACAGGGAAAAAACTTCTTAGTAGAGTTTGACAACACACAGAATAACGGTAATCATATTCATTCTGTATGGCGGGATTTTTATGGAGATTTTGGAAGGGATCTTTTGATGGAACATTATCATAATATCAAACATCCGCACTAAAAAAAATATAATGCTAAGTGACCAACAGGTATAAATATTTTTCTCTTAATCACAGTTATCTGTTTGTCCAAAATAAAAAAAGTAAATCATTTCATTAGATTAAAAATTACACAACATGAAACCAAAAACACTAAATCTGTTGTATTGGATCTTTACCATCTTATTTGGTGGATTGATGACATTTTCTGCTATCCCGAATATGTTAACGACGGAAGATTCGATAAAATTCATGCATGACATGCTGGGATATCCGGTTTATATTATTCCATTTATTGGGGTAGCTAAATTGCTGGGGGTTATAGCTATCTTAATTCCCGGATTAAATAAAATAAAAGAATGGGCTTATGCAGGTTTATTCTTTGATCTTGCCGGTGCCATTTATTCCGGCATTGCAATAGCAAAAGGGGTTGACCCGATGATGTTATTTATGCTGGGTTGGATTGTTCCGGGAATACTGTCTTATATCTTCTGGAATAAAAAAATGAAAGCAGCCCAACAATAATATTTAGCACTTCAATCTTGAGCGGTATACTATTTTTTTAATCAATTCAAACCACCTCTCCTTCCAAATCATAATCATAAGCTTTGGTGATTTTTACATTTACAAAATTGCCAATGGTTAATTTCTTTTCTGCTTGAATTACCACTTCATTATCTACTTCCACTGAATCAAATTCTGTACGACCTAAGTAGCGTCCCGACTCTTTTTTATCAATTAGTGTTTTAAAAGTTTTGCCAACCTTTTCCTGGTTAAGCTCAAAAGAAATTTCCTGCTGTACTTCCATTACTTCCTGTGCTCTTCTTTCTTTTTCATCAGCAGGCACATCATCTTTTAAATCATATGCACTTGTTCCTTCTTCATGAGAATAGGTAAAAATTCCAACACGATCGAAACGTTGCTTTTGTAAAAATAATTTTAACTCCTCCACATCATCCTGAGTTTCCCCCGGAAAACCAGCTATCAAAGTAGTTCGCAAACAAATGCCGGGAACTTTTTCACGAACAGCCACAATCAATTCTTCCATTTCTTCTCTTGTTATCTGCCGCTTCATTGCTTTCAACATATTGTTGGCTGCATGTTGCAATGGCATATCGAGATAGTTACAAATATTTTCTCTTTCCTTCATCACATCCAGAATCTCCAACGGAAATTTGGATGGATATGCATAGTGGAGTCGTATCCACACCAATCCTTTTACATCAGCGAGGCGATGTAATAAATCCGGCAACATTCTTTTTTTATAAATATCAAGCCCGTAATAAGTAAGTTCCTGTGCAATGAGCATGATTTCTTTTACACCTCTTCTTACCAATCCTTGTGCTTCCTTTACAATTTCATCCATTGTTTTGCTTATATGCGTACCCCGCATTAATGGAATAGCGCAAAAAGAACAAGTACGGTTACAGCCTTCAGAAATTTTTAAGTACGCATAATGCTGTGGTGTTGCCAAAAGTCTTTCGCCAAGCAATTCCGATTTATAATCTGCCTCAAATTGTTTTAGGATTAAGGGTAATTCCATCGTCCCAAACCATGCATCCACACCAGAAATTTCTTTTTCCAGTTCATCTTTGTATCGATGACTTAAACAACCAGTAACATAAACCTTATCCAATTTGCCCCTGTTTTTTAATTCAACCTGGTTCAGGATTGTATTGATGGATTCTTCTTTCGCTTTTTCAATAAAGCCGCATGTATTTACGACTACAATATTGTGATCCGATTTTTTGTTTTCATGCACTACATTAATTTCGTTAGCCAGCAACTGGCCACTCAGCACTTCACTATCCACCATATTCTTACTGCATCCAAGGGTTATGATGTTTACTTTGTCTTTTTTTAATGTACGTGTTTTCATTGAAGGTTGCAAAGGTAAGGGTCTGTCGTCAGTGTGGAGAAGGCGAAATACTCAATTATTTATTTCCGGATTCGTACCTGCATAGCATAATTATAAGTGTCAAGTGGAGTAAAACTTATTTTGGAAGGGTCGACAAAACTTAAATAATTGAAAAACTTTTCTTTTGTAAACCGCTGACTCCAGAATCCTTCTATTGTTGCAGTAAAAGAATCTTCTTTATCGGTAATAACCTTCATCCCCATTTTAACATACGATTCTTCCTGCTTCAATCGGGTAGCCTCACTATCAAGATAACATGCCCCGATAACAATTTCTCCTCCGGGATTTAATAATGCATAAGCATTATGAAAAATTTTCGTAAACTTTTCATTGACATTTAAATTAAGCCGTTTTTCTGAACCATTATAAGAATCGAAAGGAAAACTGTCGGGATAAAAATTACCTGCCGTAAACCAGGTAGTGATTATCATATCATACTTTTTTTCCCATTCGTCTAACTTTGTAGCATCGAAAAAATGAGCAGCAACTTTATTTTCAATATGTAAAGCTTTAATTGTTTCAGCTGAGATCTGAACACATGCCATTGCATTGTCTGTGCCATCATAGAAAGCCACTTTAGCCCAAATGTCTTTAATACCAGATAGATGCTTTGGAATACGGGCATTGCCAATTCCGATATCGAGCATTGTAACCAGACAATTATTCCGATCAGAAATTTCAGTAATTACTTTTTTAAGTTCAATAAATTCGGCCCATTGTGCCTGAAGTAAATACTCACTGATGTAATTTAAATCAAAAGAAGCTCGTACGGTGTTTTCATTATCATACATTGCCATAATCAACTATTTTTTTGTGCAACTATTACAAACGTATCAAAAGCATAAGAGGGCCGGTCTTCAATTTTTTTTACAGTAAAATCACAAAGCTCAAGAAATAAAGACATATCATTTTTAGTAAAAGCTCTGAAACTTGAATTGTCATAACCCATTTTTTGCAGCTCTCCTTTTTCATCCTCTTCAAAATAATCAGAGTCCCAGTTAAATGTCCAGCTTTGATTTTCATTTACTGACCAATAACTTTTTCTATGAAATTTTCTTCCTTCAAACTCAGCTTCATGAATAATCCGCTTTCCATTTTTAATGGCGGGAATAAATTTTGAAGCATCGATACAATCAAAACACACTATCCCGTTTTTATTTAAATTTCTATTTATTGAATTTAAACAGGCCATCACATCCGAATGGCTAATTAAAAAACAAATTGTTCTGCCGGCAATTATACAAGCATCTTTTTTTTCTGGCAATTGAAAATTTTTCATATCCCCATCTATAAAATAAGCACCCGGATTTTTTCTCTTTGCAATATTCAGCATCTCAATATTTAAATCAAGACCAGTATAATTATAACCGTTAGTAATAAATTTTTTTGCAAGATTGCCACTACCGCAGCCAAGTTCAACCAATGATAGTGTCGAATTTTTATTAAGCAAATTGCTGTAATATTCAAACTCCTCATCATAATTGATAAAGGTTTGATACATTATATCGTATACCTCTGAAAGGTTTTTATAAAGATTGCTCATCAGAAACTAAAAAAAGGTGTAGTGAAACACTACACCTTTTCAAGATAAATTATTTTTCTTAAAATTTAAAAATCAATGAACTCTGGAACATAGTACCCAGTTGGCTAAACTGAGAACCATTATAACCTAAAATACGATAACGTCCGCTGAAAGATAAAAATCCTTCAAGCAAAGATTTGGCTGCTGGATTAGCCAATGTTGCTTTAGCTGAAGCATAATCAGGATCGCTTGCTGTACCGGTTAATTCCAATTTCCATTTTGGCAATACATTGAACAAATTATTTATTCCAATATTGAATGAAATTTTATCTGTAAAATTATAGCCAAGGTTTAAGTCAGTAACAACAGCCGTTTTGAATACCTGCTTGATATTATTCATATCAGATCCGCCATTATCTAAATCCTGGAATTTAGTTGGTCCGAATAACGTGTTATTTAAACTTACACCAAATTTATTAACGCTGTAATCAAATCCAAGTACTGCTTTATACTTAGGGCGGCCTTCTTCCAACAGTGAAATAATTTGACGGTTCAGGATTGATGCACCGGCTGATTTGATAGCTGCAGGATCATTGGGTGTACCAACAATTTCATTATTCGTTGTATAGTTACCTGCTAAATTAACGCCTAGTTTTCCAGATCCCAGGACTATGTTTTTGTAATTAGCAACTAAATCAATGCCTGAAGTTTTTGTTTTAACGCCATTAATAAAAAACTGCACACTGGCTAAATCATAATTACCAGCACCAACACTTGAACCTTTAAGAATACGGCCTAACTCTGTTGTTGGGTTTGCAAGTAGTTTATCGTTTGAGTTAATTGAAGAGCTATAAACAATTCTTTCTTTAATTGTAATACTGTAATAATCCAATGTAAAGCTGAAGTTTTTAGTAGGATTAAGTCCTAAACCGACTGTGAAATTATTTGATTTCTCTGGCGTTAATAACGGAACACCTAGAGCAAATGCCTGTTTACTCCTGTTATTAAATAAACCAGATAAAACAATTGTTCCTCCGGCAAAAGATGCTTGCGTGGATTGTGCATAAATCTGATGAAGTGTCGGGGCTCTGAAGCCAGTAGAAGCAGAAGCTCTGATAACCGCTTTACCATCTGCAATTTTATAACGGCTTGATACTTTCCATACAAATGCGTCGCCAAAATCGCTATACTTTTCAGCACGAATTGCAGCATTTAACAAAAAGTCTTTTGTAACATCCAATGTTGCATCAACATAGGCCCCTATATTGTAACGGCTATTTGTATTTGCATTTTCTTCACGGATACCCGGAAAAGAATTTGCTCCTTGTCCGGTGTATGAAGCGGTATCTCCTGCAATTATTTGATAGGTTTCTTTTCTTACTTCCGTACCAAAAGCTAAACTGAAATTATCAGTCAGAGATTTTGAAATATCATAGTTACCTACAATATTAGAAAAATTAAAACCACCTGGCTTAAATGATGTAGGACTGGCAGCTCCCAGGGAACGGTTTACGGTATGCTCTACTGAATATAATTGCTGATTGCCACCAAATGTAACAGATAGATCTTGTGTCCATCCATTCTTTACATCTTTGAAACCCAATGTTGCATTGTAATCAATCAAATCGCCTTCAAATGTGGGTACATAACCTAAGTAGCCTTCATATAAAGGATCATTACCACCCGTATAATTCGGGGCTCCCGGAATTCTTTTATGTAATAACCCTGCATCAGTTCTCCAATAAGGAGTTCTGTAATTAGCAAAACTTTTTGCTTTTTTAAATACAAGAGCGGCATTACTATAAAACTGTCCGTGCTCACCCACATCCAAACCCAGGTTATAATTAAATTTTCCAGCTACTATATCACCAGATCCATTAATATTATTTCCGGTAGGGTATTTTGCTAAAAAAGCTCTTATAGCAGCATCTGCTGAAGGGGATCCACCAAAAGTTGCAATCTCAGTTGGAATGTCAATTATGCCAGAACGAACAGCACTGTTTTGTTGGCTGAGATCTATAGTATAATTGATAAATCCTTTGGAACCGATATTGGAGCCGCTGTTATAAGCAAGACCATAATTTTCTCCATCCCCTTTGGATGTGAAGCCACCATTAAAAGTAAGTGTGCTGTATTGATACCTGTCTTTTAAAATAACGTTCATTACACCTGCAATGGCATCAGAACCATATTGGGCAGATGCTCCATCTCTTAATATCTCAACTCTTTTAATTGCATCTGTTGGAATTCCAGAAAGGTCAGCACCGGTTTCACCACGACCTGGAGAAAACTGAACATAGATTAATGAACTCAGGTTTTTTCTTTTACCATTGATGAGTACCAATGTTCTACTTGGACCGAGGTTTCGTATTTCATACGGGTCCAATAAAGTTGTTGCATCATTCACCGGAGTATTGATCGTATTGAAAGAAGGAACCCGGTATTGTAATTGTTTGTCAAATGTAGTTTGTGCAGTTGATTTCAAGTCATTGTTTGAAATTGCATCAATAGGTAAAGGGGTATTTATAGAACTTCTGGGTAAAGAACGGGAACCTGTTGTAAGAATTACTTCGCCAAGTTCGCTTGCTGATTCCAGCAGGACAAAATCAACAGTCATATTTCCGGAAACATTTACTGTTTTAGATGTTGAAGTATATCCTACAAAAGAAACCGTAATTGTAACAGAACCGTTCGGCACACTTAATGAATATTTACCATCCACATCGGTTGAAGTTACCCGACCGCCTTTGACTGTAGCAGTGGCTCCCCCAATTCCTTTTCCGGAATTATCTGAAACCGTTCCACTCACAGTACTTTGTGCTAAAATTACTGATGAAGAAATTATTGAAAAAAATGTTACAATAATTCCAATTTTAATTTTACGTTGCATAATTTTTAATTTTGGTTAAAAAACGTATTGCATAAATAGGATTTATTAGCCGAACAAAAAAAAATAAATTAAAGTTTAAATTAAGGAAGTAATTCGTAAGAAATTATGACAATATAATTACAATTATGAGTCAAATTTAAAAATATTGCGAATGTGTAGCTTTATAAACCTACGGGTTATTTTGATTCAAGATTAAAAAGGCTATCAACAAATTCATGCTTATCAAACAACATCAGGTCTTCCATTTTTTCGCCAACACCAATAAATTTTACCGGAATTTTAAATTGACTGGCTATGGCAAGTACTACTCCGCCTTTTGCTGTTCCATCTAACTTCGTAATGGCTAAAGCTGTAACATCTGTAGCTGCTGTAAAATGTTTTGCTTGTTCCAACGCATTTTGCCCTGTGCTTCCATCCAGCACTAATAATACTTCATGTGGCGCATCCGGAATCACTTTTTGAATAACTCTTTTTATTTTTCCAAGCTCTTCCATTAAATGAGTTTTGTTATGCAGTCTTCCTGCCGTATCGATTAATACTACATCGCTTCCTTTTGCTATTGCACTTTGAACGGTATCAAAAGCAACCGCTGCGGGATCGCTACCCATATCTTGTTTTACAATTGGTACACCTGCCCGTTCACTCCATATTGTTAATTGGTCAACCGCTGCTGCACGAAAAGTATCGGCAGCCCCAAGTAAAACATTTTTACCAGCTGATTTAAAATTGTAAGCAAGCTTTCCAATCGTTGTTGTTTTGCCCACACCATTTACACCTACTACCAGGATGATATAGGGCTTAAACGGAATATCTGAATCAAAAGCATAACTATTTGAAGAAGGAGCATCTACAAGCAATGCCTCTATATCATCCTGGTAGTAGGTGTAAATGGTGTGGGCAAAACAACAACGATTGGAAAGCTTGCTTACAATTTTAAATCA
>JANLSA010000320.1:0-7479 GCA_031362085.1 Bacteroidota bacterium
TGATTGTTATTGACCGGGTATTTTATTCAGATAGTTTTTTTGCAAAAGAAAATTCGATGTTGCTGCTGGGCATAGGCGCATTGGTTGGTTTACCTTCGATGATAAGACTGATTCGTTCCGATTAGCAATTTATTTACAAGCTTTATTTTTAATTTCGTTTGCCTTACGCCATATCCATCCCATATCATCATCTTTGGTCCAACTACTCTGCCCGCTTTCGTCTGTTAGTCTTTCCCAGTATGTTACTTGTTTAGTTCCTGAATTTACAAGATACATTTCGCCATGTTGCCAAACACCATTCTTGCAAACATATTCTGCCTTGTAGGATTCCCAATCTCTGACTACCTCAATCCAGATTGCAAAACTCTTTGTTATTGAAAATGCTTTTGCAAGCCGGGTCCCCATTTTAGCTCCTTCTTCAGAAACTTCTCCAAGTAAATCGGCAATTTCATCAAGGATTTCATCAGACTCTGGTGAAACATTTTCTGATCGGGTCGTTTTCATTTCTACCCGGCAGGGTTTTTCAATATATAACCAGCTTATTGTTTTTGCTCCTTCCGGATTACAGGGATTGCCGGCAATTTCATTGGAAACATAAGTACTTGCATTTATATTTAACAAAGGGTCAGGTGAAACCTCATACCCTAACATTGTGGTTCCCGGGTTTACGATTACTGTATAGGTTCCGCCGGGATGGGGTCCTCGTGATGGTTGAATACTTACTGGAATTATATTTTTAAAAGATAACGCAAAAACTTGTTTAGAATTATTATCAAAATACCGGATAGACCCTTTTTTCTCCTCCGTTACCTTTTGCTTCTCAAAATTACTAAACCAATATTTCCAGGACTCACTGTCAAAATCAGGTACGTAGAATACCAGGTTGGGGTATTCCATTTTACCGGGCACTATTTTGTTATTCTTTACTGGGCCAATCTTTTCTTCAACGTTTTTCTGAGTGATTTTAAAACTTTCAACTCTTTTTATTTCATTACAGGGAAGACCTTCTATTTCAATTTTGAAATTGGAAGGCATCCATTGCTTTTTATTATCTGGTTTTAAAGGCTCAGTTATTTTATCAGTTTCTTTTTTAAAACTTATTTCTTCGGGTTTAAATTTCAGGGAAATTGTCATAGGTGTATTCTTAGACTTTGCATCCATGCCAGGAAAACTGATTTCACTGATCAAAGAATTTTTGAAATTAATTTTAGAGTTTACATTAGTATTCATATCTGCTGCTATAAAACTTCCGCTTTTTTTAACAGACTGTCCTGTAATAAATGAATTCATTAAATCCCTTAGTGAACCTGGAATGGGGCCCATTCCTAATTCAATTTGAAATTCATTGGCTGGCAGTATTTCATAGGTTAAGTTGAGGTACTCATTATCTGTTAATTTTCCATCCCGGATAACTTTTGAAACAGTATTTCCAGTTGTTGATGTCCGCATATTATTCACTGCTGCTTTTGAAACATCATAAAAAACTTTTTGAATATTATTAAGAATCTGAAGTTGCTGTGATACATCATTTATTTCCTTTTGCAATTTTGAAAGATCTTTATTAATATCAATTACTGCATCTTTCAGTAATTTATTTTCTGAAATAGCTGCCTGGTGCTCTGCATATTTTATTGCAGATTGAATCACCACAATATTGACCGGTGCATTACCGGGATTGCTGATTGCATTTTGTACAGCAGCATTACCTGCTTCAAGAGTACAACCTAAATTAGCAACAACAACTTCCTGCCCGATTCTGGGAATATTTATTATTGAATAGATTCTGGATTTTGCTTCATCCAAATCAGCAGACGAAGCTGTGGGTAATAATCTGTGGCTTATAACTCCGTCCATAATATGTTCGCCCAGAGTTTGATTTCGAGCCAAGTCAGTCTTCAATGCATTTTGCCAATTATTAAATTGTTCAGGAGTTTTTAATACATCAAGTTGCTGTCTGAAAGGATCATTGTAAACCGATGATGGATAAGAAAGACCGACATTAAGTATAAAGGCACCTGACTGAAGCGCAGTTACAGAACGCTGAAGTGAAAACTCATAGCTTTCGAATTTTTCCCTGTTCTTTTCAACTGTTTCGGTATTGACTTTTTTATCCTGTGGTTTATAATCCCATTTTATTTTTGAATAATTCATGGAAACTGTTTCAAGAATCAGCTCTTCATGATTGGACTGACCCAACTGCACAAAACCGGAAGTGGTATTATCCAGCGTAAGCCTTAAATAATCAACCGGACAATCCTTCAATCCCTTTACTGTTACATTCAGCATCGTCTGTTCCCCTTTTATCAAACCTGTTTTAGGGCATGAGGCATCCAATTTCAGCACATGAATTTTTTGTAATGCAATTACTTTTTTGTTTTTATCCTCCAGCATTATCTCTCCCGGCCCATATACATAAGGAGGAATCTGTACAACTGTTTTTCGTGGCGAGCCAACTAAAGTTGGTAAATCTATTTTTACGGGTTCGGATTCTTTCCACCCATTGAATGAATACCAGCATTCGACAAAAGTGTTTTCCATATTAATTACCCCAAAAACAAGTGGCAGGTATATAACGGCATTCTCCCCGGAGGTATAAATTTTTTTATCCGTTTGAATTGTTGACTTCGCCTCTTTACTCTTTACATCTCCAATATCTAAATAGCGATGCCTAATCAAAATGGATTTATCTATTAAAGGAAGTTTCGATTCGCCAATAATATTATTACCCCCATCCTTCAGATAAAGATGCAATGAGGATTGATCGATTGAAGCGGGTATTGTAAAAGAAATTCTACGCCTGATTGGGCTTTCGCTTATCAAATCAGCAGCTCCATCATCATTTACATTTGCCCTTATCGGAGTACCACTTTCCAAAAAAAGGGTGTACTTAACCAGTTGCTGAAGATTATCATTTTTTTTCTTTCGATTGCTACCTGCCGGTTCATACAAAACGGTTCCGGATATTACATCATCCGCAGCCATATCATCCGGTAAAAAAGTTGTGATAATACCTTGAGAAGTTTTAAAAGAGTTTTTAACTGTGTTTTTTTCATACACGTTTCCAGAAACAGAAACCATTTGCGCCCAGGTTATTGATGCGGGTACCAGCAGGAATAAAGAGAGCACAGTAAAGAAAAATTTTGAATTTCTCATAATGTGCTTTTTTTAAAGTTACATATATAGCTAGATAAATTCAAGCAAATTTTTTGAACATGTTATGCAGAACAAATAAAAACCGATGAGTATTTGTTGGTACTACATCAGGAATGGAATAAACCTTCTTTTGCAGCTACTACCTTGTCTTTTCAGGTAAATTGATTAACAATCTTAAATGGGCAAAAATTTTCTAACCTAAATTTTAACATTTCCCAGCATTACATCAATACAAGTTGCACACCCTTTGCATCGTTGTATCAACAGGTGTGAACAACAATCATTTGAACCCCAAAACTCACCTGTTACATTTGTATGAATAATTACTATACCATGTCTGCCGCATTTGATACTAAGAAAAATACGCAAGCCAGTTTGATAACCGGCGGCTTTGCATTAATGATGATACTGCTGATGCTGTTTTTAAAATGGAAATTGCCAGAATTACCATCAATCATCCCTCAAGCAGAATATATCGAAATTAATCTGGGTGTTGATGATTTTGGTTCTGGGACAGATCAGCCGATGAATCCTGGAGATCCTGCACCACGGGAAGAAATCGCTTATACTCCTGCCTCACCAGTAAATGCGGAAGTTGATAATGCAAAAGATATAGAAGAAGATGCTACAGAAAAAGAAGCGCCAAAAATTCTTAAACCAACAGTTATAAAACCTGAAGCAAAAGAAATTAATAAAGAAAATAAAACCATTAAGACCACACCTAAACCCGTAACAATTGTAGCACCGCCTGCACCAAAACCAAAAGCACTAGCTAACAGAACATTAGGGGGAAATGGCAGCGGTGGTAATGGTGCAGATGAATACAAAAAAGGAACAGGTGATGGTATAACTGGAGGAAATGGAGATCAGGGTCGTCCGGGTGGCTCACCAACCGGAACAAGATATACCGGGACACCCAGAAATTTGGGAATACGAGTAGTGAATATGCCAAGTGCAAGTTTTGAAGATGATTTTAATGAAAGTGGTGTGGTGGCATTAGATATTTCTGTAGATGATAATGGTAAATTGATTTCATCTTCTTATCAACCCCGTGGATCAACAATCAGTAACCGTTCACAGGTGGATATTGCAAAGCGTCGAGCTTCTCAAATTGCTTATCCAAAATATGAAGGCGGTTTCAAACAAACAATTAAGTTCGATTTTAAGGTGAAAGGATAAATTATATAATTCATTCTTTAAATGCCATCCCGATATATCAGGATGGCATTTTTAATTTATGACATATAAAAACATATTTTTGAAAATATTGTCTTTATAAAAAAAGAAGACCCTGCAAATACTTAAATGACTTACAACAAAACAATCGATTATCTTTTTTCAAGATTACCGATGTACAGCCGTATCGGCGCTGCTGCATACAAAGAGGATTTAACAAATACAATAAAACTATGTGAGTACTTAGGAAACCCGCATACAAAATTTATAACGATTCATATTGCCGGCACCAATGGTAAAGGTTCTGTAAGTCATATGCTGGCTGCTATCCTTCATTCGGCTGGTTATAAAACAGGGCTTTACACTTCACCACACTTAAAGGATTTCAGAGAAAGAATAAAATGTTCTGGTAATAGTATTTTAGAAATGGTAAGTGAAGAGTTTGTCATTGAATTTACTGAAAGAATAAAACCACTGATAGAAGAGATTGAACCCAGTTTTTTTGAAATAACGGTTGCAATGGCATTTGATTTTTTTGAGAAACAAAAAGTGGATATTGCCATTATCGAAGTCGGATTAGGAGGAAGATTGGACAGCACTAATATTATTACACCTAAACTTTCAATTATTACCAATATAGGTTATGATCACATGAATATATTAGGAGATACATTAGAAAAAATTGCAGTTGAAAAAGCCGGGATTATTAAAAAGAATGTGCCTGTTGTAATTGGTGAAACAACTCCTGAAACAAAAAGCATATTCAAAGCAAAGGCAAATGAAGAAAATGCTGAAATACATTTCGCTTCAGAAAAAAGAAATGTGAGAGACTGGCGATGGGAAAATCATGAATTGATTGCAGAAGTGGAAATGCAAAACAAAACTGATCATAAAATATTTCATCTTGACTTACCGGGAATTTATCAAACAAAAAATATACTGACCGTATTGGAAGCCTGTTCTGTTCTAAAAAATATGAATTTTGAACTTAACGATAACGCAATAAAAATCGGGCTTCAAAAAACAAAAAAACTGACAGGCTTACATGGCAGATGGGAAATGATTCATGAACACCCAAGAGTTATATTAGACGTTGCACATAATGAAGATGGCATAAAACAACTGGTGAGCCAGATTGAATTGACCAATTATCATAAGCTGCATATTATTACCGGAATGGTAAAAGACAAAAATATTGATTCAATCTTATCACTACTTCCCCGTACTGCACATTATTATTTTACACAAGCTGCTATTCCCAGAGCGTTAGGGGCAGATATATTGAAAGAAAAAGCTGCACAGTTTAATTTGAAAGGCGAAATCTATTCTAATGTTAATGCAGCAGTAAAGCAAGCAATGATAAATGCACACAAGGAGGATTTGATTCTTATCGCCGGAAGTGTATTTTTAATTGGTGAAGTTGCCCCCATCCCCTAAAGGGGTGTAAAAAGATTCTCAAAATTTTATTACTCCCATTTTCTCGAAAGCATACAGAATACAGGTAACATGCATTGCCTGCATTATTTTATTATCCCGCAGCATTTGTTTTACTTCATCAATCGAATAGAATTCAACATCGATTTCTTCGTTGCCGTCTAATTGCTGTTTGCCGGTTAGTTTACCTCCTTTTGCAAGAAACATATGCAAGAGATTATTATTGGTGGAAGGATTGGGAGAAATTTTTCCAAGATATATATAAGACGAAAAACGATACCCGGTTTCTTCTTTCAACTCTCTGGCAATTGCCTGTTCAAAGGTTGCATCTGTATCATCTACACAACCACCTGGCAATTCAATACAGGTTTCTCCGAGTGCATGGCGGTATTGCCGGACCATTATTATTTTGTTATCCTCTGTTAATGCTAAAGCTGCTACCCAGGTTGGAAATTCATAAACATAATACGGGTCAACAATTTTCCCCTGCGGTGTTTCGCATTTGTCTTTTCGTATTTTAAACCAGAGATCGGAGAAAAGATATTCTGAAGTGAGTGTTTTCCAATTCATAATTAAGAAATGTTCAATGCCAATGTTCTATATTCAATTTCCATTTCTTACAGTTGAAGTTTCAATCTTTAAACTTCCTCGCTGCTTTCATCATTTGCAATTTCATCAGTTGCTACTTCGTCTTCGCCCAAATCCAAGTCTTCACCATCCGAATCTTTTTGAGCAAACCCTTCGGCACCTTTCGATAAATCATATTTCTCTTCAACATCTGCAAACTTATCGCCAAGCAAACTTTTTGTACCGTATTGGCTGGGGCCTATGCCTTCTGTACGTACTATTGCCGGATATGAAATTCTTGGGTTTTCTTCTTTTGAAACATTGATAAGTTCTATTAAGAACATCCAGCTTTTATTAAAATCATACCGGTAAACAAATTTTTGATTGGTATCCCGGATTTCAGTACCCAATGCAGTTTCATTCATTAGTAAGGGTGGAACTTTATGTTCATTGTCATAAACTTCCAGGGCAATTTCCCTGCCTTGTGCCCAATTATCATTGCTACGGTAGAAAGTGGCCTTATGTTTATTATCAAATTCAAATGATTTTAAAATAATTTCATGCAGATCAAAAAACTTCTGGGTATGACGGATTGCAATGTCACGATAAACACTTTCGTCCTCTTCAAAATAAACCCTGAATTTTAAAATTGCCATAAAACAAATTTACAGTTTTAGTCCGTATAACAACAGAATTACACTAAGGATTTACAGGAACAAATCCTTTTTCTTTTGCCAATAAAATCATATATGCAAACGCATCGTCAAAATTGTTTGGAATTACGCCATCGAGTATTGCATCCTTTATTGCATTCTTAAGATCACCAACCGGTTTAGATGGCCGGATACCAAATGTTTCCATAATTATTTCACCCGTAATAGGTGGTTGCCAGGTACGGATGCTGTCCTTTTCTTCTACTTCCTGGCAACGCTGACGAACCAATTTAAAATTTTCTAAAAATTTTTTTACTTTCCATTTGTTTTTTGATGTGATGTCCGCTTCGCATAAGATCATCAAGGCATCAAACTCCTCCCCTGCATCAAATAACAACCGTCGAATGGCCGAGTCCGTAATATTTTCTTTTGTTACACTGATGGGTCGTAAATGCAACTCCACTAATTTTTTTACAAACCGCATTTTTTCATTAAG
>JANLSA010000356.1:0-14687 GCA_031362085.1 Bacteroidota bacterium
CCTTCTGCACCGGGAGGCGGCAATTCTGAAACAGTTGATAAGATGTCTGCACTGAATAATTCATTATCAAAATTTTCTGGTTTTATAAATACAGAAGATTTGTCTATGCCCAACGTTTTGTCAGCATATACTTTTCTAAAAAAATATTCCCAGATTGGTCTGGCTGCAAAACCGCCATAACCTCTTGCATCATGTTTAGATAAATGGATAAAACGATCATCACAACCAACCCAGGTGCCAGCTTCCAATTGAGGAACATAACCCATAAACCATGCATCGGTATTATCATTTGTTGTACCGGTTTTACCACCCATTTCTACAGCACCCAATCTGCCTCTTAATCCGGCAGCAGTTCCCCGATCAACTGTCCCTTGCATCATCCTTGTCATTTTGTATGCAGTGATCTCGCTTATAGCTTCTTTACGATTTAAGCTATAATCAAATCTTTTTATCAGATTGCCATTACGATCTTCTATACGTGTAATAAAATAAGGTTTGGTGCTAAATCCTCTTCCGGCAAAAATGGAATAGCCCCACATCATTTCAAACAATGAAAGATCACATGCACCTAATGCATTTGCAGGATAGGGCCCAATATTAGTTGGAATATTTATTCTGGAAATAAAGTCAGAAAACTGAGCAGCACCCACCTGTTGCATTACATGTGCCGATGCGCAGTTATCACTCCATGCCAAAGCATTTGCCATAGACATTACACCTCCTTTACACCCTTTTGCGGCTGGCACCCATCCGCTTCCTTCAAAAAATACAGCAGATCTTTCTAATTCTGTTTCAGGTGTCATTCCTCTTTCTTCTATACCCTGCGTATATAATAAGGGTTTTACAATTGATCCGATTTGTCTTTTTGTTTTTAGATTGACATGATCGTATTTATATGTTTTAAAACCGATACCCCCCACCCATGCTTTTACTTCACCCGTAACAGGATCCATAACCATAAAGGATGACTGCATCATCTGCTTATGATATTTAATTGAATCCAGTGGAGTCATCACCGTATCTTTTTCACGTTTTGCATTCCAGGCAAAAATTTTCATCGATACTTTTTGTAAAAAATTTGCTTTAATTTCTTTGTCGCTCAATCCATCTGCAGCCAGGTTTGCCCATCGATCGCTGTTCTTCATAGCAGCATCCAGTATATTTTGATGGTCTTTCCAAATGCTGCCATCTTTTATATAAGAGGTACTGTTTAAAATTTTTTGCATCGTGGGTAAATGAGAGGCGACTGCTTCTTCCGCATATTCCTGCATCCGCGGATTAATTGTTGTATAAATTTTTAATCCATCATCATATACATCATACGGTTCCCCATCTGCATTTTTAGTATCTTTGAGAATTTCTTTTAATTCCTCACGTAGCACTTCGCGGAAGTAAGGTGCGTAACCCGTGTTCTCATCCATTTTCCGATAATTAATTTTGATGGGTTGGGCTTTTAATTTGGATGCTTCAGCTTCTGAAATTTTTGCATTCTTCGCCATCTGATTTAATACAATATTGCGGCGATCCAGTGCAGCCTTGGGATTACGGCGTGGGTTGTAGATATTATTCCCTTTTAGCAAGCCTATAATCAATGCAGCTTCTTCAATGTTTACCCGATCCGGTTCTTTTTGAAAAAAAGTACGTGTCGCATTTCTTATACCATATATATTGTCGCCATACGGAACAGCATTTAAATAGAGAGCAATAATTTCTTCCTTTGTAAAATTTCTTTCAAGTTTAATTGCAATGATCCATTCTTTTATTTTTTGTATGCCGGTAAATGCTTTGCTTTTTTGCCGTTGGTGTTCCAGTAATGCTTTGGCTAATTGTTGAGTAATCGTACTGGCTCCGCCTCGTCGTCCTAATGAAGCAACTGCACTGATTGTTCTTTTATAATCAATACCCGAATGACTGTAAAAGCGTTCATCCTCTGTTGCAATCAACGCATCTACTAAATATTTAGAAATATCTTTATACTCTACATTACTCCGGTTACCTCTTTCAAGATAATATTTGCCCATCAATGTGCCTTCTGAGGCATAGACTTCTGAAGTTTGCAACAGTGAAGGGTTTTCTAATTCTTTGAGCGACGGCATTTCGCCAAATGCACCATATGCGCAAAGAATAACCAAAAGTACAATTGCCAGAAAGCCACCCAAAAAGATGCGCCAGAAAATACGGACAGATTTTTTCATAATGATTATGAAAGTTAGTTAAAAAAATCATTTACCCCATTTATTGAAGTGGATAAAGGAAATCAAATCTATGAAATAGCCTGCTTAAGGATGGTTAAAATTTTCCGGGAAACTTAGAAATAATAAAAGATTTGTACTCTTCTATATTCTTTTTGGCTTTTAGCAATAAAAGATTGCTTTCAGAGATGATACAGTATTCGTATTTACCGCCTTTTAGCCAGGGGATAATTTCTGTAGCTGTAAGTGGTTTTGCTTTTGAAATATAAGCAACTGCTTCAGCCGTGTTTTTAAATGGACTTATTAATAGAATTTTATTGTCGGTATCTACTTCATTCAGATCGGTATTAAATTGTTTGTTATAATAGGTTTCTCTGTTGTACCGGAAAAATGCATTTTTTGCCTCATTACAAAAAACAGGGTCAACCTTATTTAATATTAATACGACATAATGAGCAGCATTTGTATCTAAGGTAAATGCCTGAGCCAACGCAACCGGAGCTTTAAGTACTGTATCAACTGTAGGTTTCGTATTTACAATTTGTACCGGCGGTTTTTTTGAAGCGGTATCAATGGGTTTAGGAACATTTACAACTGTAACTGGCTTAGGTTTTGGTTGGTCTTCTACCGGTCTCTTAATATTAAGGTTCGTTAATTCTTCCTCTATTTGTTTCCGGCGGCCTAACACATTAATTAAGGTTGCAGCTTTAGTAGCAATGGGCGATGCAGAAAATTTTGAAACAATACTATTAAGCACCTCAATAGCTGTGCTGTCTTGTCTTTGTTTTATATAATATACCGCTTCGATATATAAAAGCTGTGGCGACCAATAGTTATCTCCATACTTACTATCTGCTTCTTTCTTTTTAGTAACCGCATCAGAAAATTTTCCTTCTATAAAAAGATCATAGATATTTTCATAAATTTTAGTTACATCCGGGTTTGGTGTTTTAGATTCCGGATCTTTTCCTGTGGTTACAATTTTTGTAAAACGATCATCCGTGAATTTTTCACTCATCAGTTTTTTGATTGCCGCTGCTTTTGCTGACTCACCGTTTTTATTATAACAATAGTAAAGATTGAAATACACTTCATTCATTTTTTCAAAGGAGGGTGTTAACGTTCTCAATCTTTCCAGGCTTTCGGTACCGGCATCACAATCTTCTGTTTCTTGTATATACGTTTTGCCTAAAATAAATAATGCAGCAGTGATTGAACTGTCGGAAGTCTTTTTTGCTTCAACTGTCAATGGCAAATTTTCATATAATCCATCAAATGTAATTTCCTGTGGTTGATTCGTTGTTGAGTTATTATTTGAAATTAAAGCCGCTTTTGAATCATTTTTTGCCTGAAGGACACCACTAATAGCTGAGGCTCGTCTCCAGTTATCAAGATTGGGTCTATTGCCCCATCGGGTTTTAAATTCTGCCTGACCTCTTTGTTTGTTTGCAGCGTTATAAAAATACCATTCTCCTTTGCCACTCCCGGTGTTTGGAAAAAGACCGGGTGCTGCTGCAGGTATAGCAGCTAACGAACCGGTTGTAAGCGGTTCATCCTTCAATCCCTGTTTTTTTCTCAGCTCACGTACCAAATTTTTTATAAAAGATTTTCTTGCATCTTCAGACATCGCAGCAATGCGTTGTAAACTATCTTCCCGGTTTACGATATCAATATTGTCGGCAATTTTTTGTAACCATACTTTTCTTTCTATCAGCATTTCTCTTTTATCTGCCAGTAATGCATCACTCATATTCAAACTGTCGTGAAAATTATATGACAGGCGATATTGTTTTTTTGAAAGTGTAAGTTCGGCTAATTGTAAAAATGCTTTATTACGTTGAGATGGATCGTTAGTTGGAATTTCGGTACTTTTTTTCAATAAAGCGAATGCTCCATCTGTATTGTTTCGCTCCAGTTCCATTTGCGCAGCCATATAATAAATAATATCCCGGTACTCGGTGTATTTATCCCGCTTTGCCATTTTTAGCAACTCAGCAATATTTTTATCAATGTAATTATCGCCGCCATCTTTATTTACCCGTATGGTGGCAAGCCGTGCATAAATATCTAAAACCGGGTCAGTAGTATGACCAATTGTTTTTGCATAAAATTTTTCTGATTCTTTAAAATTCCCAGACGCTTCATACAATTGACCGATTAAATATTCCCATCTTGACTGTTCCTGTTTATTGGTTGTTGTACCGAGTGCATTTGATAAATGCAAGGCGGCACTATCCCAATTATTTTGTTTATAAAACCAGAGTGCCTGCACTTCTTCCAAATCATTCTGCAATCGTTTTGGAAAATTAGGATCATTTTTTAAAGTGATAATTAAACTGGCCGCTTCTGCATATTCATCCCTTGCCAGTGCATTTCTTATTTGCCAGATAAAAGCATCGTTACGGCTTGGGGGTTTTGAAAATATTTTTTTAGGTAAACTGTTTTTTTCTTTTGTTGAAATACTGAAAGCATTATTACCATCACGGTTACTTCCGATAGTGCCTGAATACCCGTCTTTTTCTTTTTTTACAAATGCGTAATTTATAAACTGAAACATGGAATAGGCGCTATCAAAATCTTTTTTCAAAAAATAAGCAGCACCCCAAAGCAGATAAAGATTATCGGCCCAATCATTTCTTAAATCATGCAAGGCGACTCCGGTTTGCGATTTATCAATGATGCTGTCCAATTGTAATGAATCCCGTTGCGTATCATCCAGCGAATAATTGTAAAATGGAAGAAGTTTTGAATAATCGTCAATAAAATTTGACTTGGCACGTTCCAATACCTCATTTAGCTTTTGATTGGCATTAAAAACATAATTGAAATGTGTAACGGTGTTTTGAACAAAGCGTCGGGGGAGTGTAAATTTTTTCTGGTCTGATTTTTCGCTGCGTAAAGTACGTTCTTCAAATTCTTTTGGCTTCTTAAGATTGAAAGAAATTCCTAACTGACCGTACGCATTTTGATATGCCTGGCAGATAAAGGATAGAAGCAGTATAGTAAATAGGTTTTTGTAAGGTCGCATTTCGGCGCAATCTAAATTCTATTAACTGAAAATCAAACATTTTATTATAAAAACACCCGTATTTTTCTTTGAAAATGCTTTCTTTTGCTGCAAATCAAAAATGCATTTATTACTTTAGCAGTCTAATGGCAAAACTTGAGGCAGGATCAACATTAAAAAGACTCCGCAACCGCTATCGGCTGCTGGTGATGAATGATGATACTTATGAGGAAGTGGTTACCTTTAAACTTTCGAGATTGAGTGTTTATATCATGCTTTGCTCGATTTTTGTATTATTGGTGGGTCTTACAGTAGCTCTTATGGTTTTTACCGATATTAAATATTATTTGCCGGGTAATGATGAAGTGAAAATAGGCCGGGAATATAAACAATTAAAATACCGTGCAGATTCACTGGAGCGGGAAGTAATTTACCTGACAAAGTATAATGACAATATCAGGAAAGTGCTGACCGGCAACACAAAAATGACACTTGATACAAATAAAATTACGGTACCCAAAGATGAATTTATTAATGACTAAACTTTTTTAAAATGTTTACACAAAAATCAAAAGAAGGTACAGAACCTGAAAAAACAAATGGTAATGGCACCACATTAATAGGTGCGGGTACTACCGTTAAAGGGGATATCAACTCTGATAATGATATCCGAATCGATGGAAAAGTTGAGGGCAGTATTTCCGGTAGCTCAAAAGTTATCGTTGGTACCAATGGTCTGGTAGAAGGAAATATTTCCGGCAAACAGGCGGATGTGGTTGGTAAAGTTTCGGGCAATATTAAAGTTTCTGATTTACTACAACTGCGGGGTACCTGTATTGTAAATGGCAATATTTACGCAGCAAAACTTCAAATAGAGCCTACGGCTACTTTTAACGGCGAATGCCATATGGGTGCCAATGTAGTTGAGATGAAAGAACAGAACGAAACAATTACCGTGTCCAAGTAATTCATTTTTTTCATAACACTCCAGCTCATAAACCGGCAAAGAGCTTTGTCGGATAAAAAAATAGGGAGTAAAATTATTCTTCAATGCATAAAGAAGAGTTGAAACATTTTCGACCGGCGATTTTAATTTTTATTTTACTTACTTCTTTTTTTATTATTGGAAAAGCTTTTTTGATCAGAAAAGGATTTGATCAGGAAGTGCTGATTACCGGCAATCTTTTTCTTTTTCTGATTACGGGTGTTTCTTTTTGGATGATGAGTAGTGGTATGAAATCAAAAAATACGCATGCTTTTATGCGGAATGTTTATGGCGGTATCATGATAAAATTATTTAGCTGTATGATTCTTGCAGCAGTTTATATTTTGAGTGCCAGGAAAAATGTAAATAAGCCTGCACTGATTGCTTGTATGTTTTTGTATATAATTTATACAGTTATTGAAGTAAAAGCTTTGATGAAACTTTCATCGAAAAAAACGGATGCCTAAAAAAGAAGTCCCTATTAACAGCCTCAGCACGTATCTACCGGAAGGCACCTATCTTCCGGTACTTCAATTTTTACATCATTACAAAGTACATTTAACTGTTTCAAAGGAGCGGAAAAGTATTTTAGGTGATTACCGGCATTCTACCCAGCATAAAAATCACCGGATCAGTGTAAATGGCAATCTTAATAAATTTTCATTTTTAGTTACACTGCTGCATGAACTTGCTCATTTGGTTACATTCGATAAGTTTGGAAGAAATGTTGCCTCGCATGGAACAGAATGGAAAAAAATGTATGGGCAATTGCTTCAGCAATTTATTGAGCATAAAATTTTTCCGGATGATATTCAATTGGAATTAATGAAATCATTGCGCAATCCGGCTGCCAGTAGTTGTGCAGAAGATGGTTTATTGAGGGTGTTGAGAAAATATGATGTTAAAGCAACCGATCATAAATTATTGGAAGAATTGAATGAGGGCATGCTTTTTCAAATCAAAGATGGAAGAATTTTTAAGAAGGGGAAAAAATTGCGAAAAAGATTTAAGTGTGAAGAGGTGAGTACAGGCAGGCTTTATCTTTTTAGCCCTGTCTATGAGGTGAGTAATCATTAGTGAGCAGGTGACAGTTTTAAAGTCAATTAGGTCACTTTAGACATCGGTCGTATAAATCAATTATCGAACATTCAGTACTATATTGCTTTCAACATCCATAAACTACAACCCGTATGCCCGCTGTTGCCCATGGGACCTTTCAGGTATTCAAATCCAAACTTTGCATATACATTTAAAGCTTGTTTGAGTTCCGGCATAGTTTCTAAATAAATTTTTTGAAACCCCTTTTGTTTTGCTTGCTCTATACATTTTTCAATCATTATTTTTCCCAAACCCAATCCTCTTGCATTTGGAAGCAAATACATTTTAACTAGTTCGCAAGTATCAAGAGGCAACCCTTCTGTAGGATAAATACCCCCGCCGCCCACTACTTCGCCATTCAGTTCTGCCACGTTGTACACGGCTTTTTCTTTTTGAAATAATTCAAACAGCGCATTAGTTGTTACATCATAATATACAGTACCGGGATGATTGGCTCCAAATTCAGCCAAGGTATCTTTTACAATTTTAGCAAGTGCTGAATTATCTGTTTTTAAGATATTCCGGATGATAATTGTTGGTTCCATTTTATAAAAATAAAAAGTAGTCAATTTTATTGGCTTACCGTTTGAAATAAAATTAAGCCATCAGCAAAGAAAAAAAATCTATTTTGAATTGAAATAAATATATTTAACCCTTAAAACGAAAACATGAAAAAAATAATTGTATTTACGTTACTCACGGTTACCGTAATTGTATTTTCTTATTGCAGTTCTGCTAAAAAAGCGGCAAAAACGACATCTTCAACTACAGTTGTTGATGTACCAAAAGAGCCTGTAAAAGTTTTATCGCTTTATGCTGGTAATATTGAAACGGTAATTATGAATAAATGTTCACCTTGCCATATACCTCCCAGTGGAAATAAAACACCGTTTAACACGTATGCTTCTGCAAAAGCAAATATTGATGAAATAATAAGAAGAATTGAATTGAATCCGACTGACCGGGGTTTTATGCCATTTAAAAAAACGGAGAAATTGGATGAGGCAACCATCAATATTTTTAAACAATGGAAAGCAGATGGTATGATGGAAAAATAAATTTCATTTGATAGTTAGAGAAAAGGGTCTTTTTACAGAGATCCTTTTTTATTTACCGCTTCTGAATTTTTCATGCGTCATCAACCATTGATTTACCTCCTGCTCAAAGTTCAGAAAACCCGGCGTGGTTAAATATTTTTTTACAAATTCATAGCCGGCTTTTTTCAATGTTTTATTGGGTGCCGGATTTAATGCATAGGGTTCACAGTATATTTTTTTTAGTTCCAGCTTTTCAAAAAAATAAGGCAAGGTCATTCTTATAAAATTTTGTCCAAGCCCTTTTTGTCTTATTGACTGATCCCAGATATGCAAATGCATATATGCTTCCTCTCCAAAAATTATTTTGTTTACATTACTGTGACCGGTTGCTATTCCATTTATCATCCAGATAATACAGTACGATTTTTTTTCTTTGTACGGGAAGGTTAGTTGTTCAGACAGCATTTGTTTCCAGAATTCCTTTTCCGGCATTTTGAGAAGATCCACACCCATTGCGGTAAGAAAGTCATCGCTTGCATTTGTCCAGTAATTGATAATGGGTTCAATATCCGGTATTGTAATCTCTCTTACCGATAATGCTGATTCATTATTTTGCATGGCAACATTTTATGAGCAATTACAAATACACTTATTTTTCAATAAAATATTTCTGAGTTATTTTATAATCATCAACAGCGATAGCAAACAGCATTAATGTTCATACCAGCACCAACAGAAGCAAACAGAATTACATCTCTCGCAGCTAAGTGATGGTCTGGCAATTTATTGTTGATTACAAGATCATAAAGTGTAGGAATGGTAGCAACCGAGCTATTGCCTAACCAATGGATACTCATCGGCATAATATTTTCAGGAATTTTATTGATACCATAAAGTTGATATAAACGTTTTATAATTCCTTCATCCATTTTTTCATTTGCCTGATGTATAAAGACTTTTTTTAATTCATTGATGCTAATGCCGCTTTTGTCAAGACAATCTTTCATGGCAGCAGGTACATTTTTCATTGCATACTCATAAACTTTTCTGCCTTTCATTTTAATGTATCGTATTTTGCTATCACTATCGGGATAAAACGATTTTCCCATATTGATATAATCCACTTCGGTTAATGAATGTGTTTGCACCGATGCACTCAGAATTCCCGGACCATCCATTGGAACTTCTTTGTATTCAATAACAGCAGCACCAGCTCCATCACTGAAAATCATACTGTCACGATCATACATATCTATCACCCTCGATAATGTTTCAGTACCTACTATTAAGGCTTTTTTTGCAATGCCCGCTTTAAAGAAAGCATCGGCTTGAATTACGCCTTGCAACCAGCCGGGGCAACCAAATAAAATATCATACGCAACACAGTTGGGATTATGAATAGCTAATTTATGTTTTATATGACTGGCTAAAGAAGGAACAGCGTCTGTTTGAATCGTATGCTTAATTACATTTCCGAAATTATGTGCTACAATCAACTGATCGATATCTTCAGCATTTACACCGCTGTTTACAATAGCATTTTTTGCTGCAATGCTACCAATATCGGAGGCATCCAAATCGTCGGTGGTATACCGGCGTTCTTCAATACCTGTTATCTGTTTAAATTTTTCCACCACTTCTTGCGGGGGAATACCAAGCGGCTCATGATTTTCTGAATAAAAAGTGTGGTTTGCAAAAGCAAGATTAGACTGGACAAATGGAGGGATGTAGCAACCTGTACCTGTAATGACTGATCGAAACATAAACGGCGAAACAATTAATTTTATAAATAAGCTCCTTCTATTTAAAAGGAATTGATAAATTAAAAAAACTGAAGCAAAGTTCGGGGTTTAATTTCTTTTTCACAAAAGAAGGATTACGGATTCACTGAGGATTAATCATTTTGGATCAAGACTTCTGCTTATTGATTATCCGTTATCTTCTGATTCAACTGTTTCTTTTGTTTCTGCTTCTATAGCAGCTGTATTATTTTTTATAACCAATTGAAAATCGTTGTTCATAGAAAATTCCAAGTACATGCTTTTAACCATCGGACGGGTTTGATCGTTTTCCATAAGTACTTGTCCAAGCTCAACCGCCAGGGGACTTGGTTTTGTACTGCTGTCCACACGTCCTTTGTTTAGTCGTAAACAAGTAAAGCTGTATTTAATTTTCCGCCCACCCGCTGCACGTTCAAAATCGGTGTGATTCATTTTTAATGATTGATCTCCGGTTGCTGAACGTTTCAGCAAAATGGTGATAACAGCAAGATATTTTTTCCAGGTTTGAGTGAACATGTAATATGCTTTTCCGGTTTAAAATATTTTTAATCAGTTCTGAAATAAAACTAATGCGGTTTTTCCTCTGTAAGTCTTGTAAACGACATGCCGTTAAAAATGCGGGCAAGATTTACATTTTGGGTTTTATTCCACTCAGCAATATAAGTGCTGCTTACAATGCGCCAGAAGTTTTTTGATTTCAGTTCATCATAATCAGTACCGCGTATAAAAAGACCTTTGACCGTTTCCCGCTCTTTAAAATGAATATTTACCGACAAATCCTTCCGGTTTTTATTTTCAACAAATTTTTCAATTGCCTCAGATTGCATCTTCTGCTATTATTAAAAATGAATAAAACAAACCCGGATGATTTCGGGAACAAAAATAAAATATCGATTACCAGCGACCGCCGCCGCCGTTATTGTTTCTTTCTGTCTTTGGTCTTGCTTCACTCAGTTTAATTGCACGTCCATCAGCCATTGCACCATTCAATTCAGTCATTGCTTTTTGTGCAGCAGCATCATCACTCATTTCTACAAAACCAAAACCGCGGCTTTGACCCGATACTTTATCCATAATTACTTTAGCACTTGAAACTGCACCGTGTGGAGCAAACATTGCTTTTAAACTCTCATCTGTTACGTTGTAACCTAAATTTGAAACATAAATGTTCATAGCGAAAATTTTATTTTTTTTAAAAATTACCTGAGATTAATGCAGGTGTAATGAAAAATACGGAGGGGAACTAAAATGTCTTTTCGCTTACAGAGGCTATAAAACTCAAATTGTCATGGCAAATGTAGGCTTTATTACCGGGATGGGGGGTATTTCTTTGAAAACAAAAACCAGATGCAACCCTTTTTTTTATAAAATGAAAAAAATCCGGTGTATTAAATGGGTTGAAAAAATGATTCTTTTAGCATCAACCCTGCAAAAACTGTCTTTTTATCATCCAAATTTGATTTTGTTTTCAACAGGAAATATTATCAAAACGCTGCCAGGATGTAACCTTTGCAACGGTTTATGAATTCATCATCTTCAACATTTCCACATGATTAGTTGCATAACCGTTTACAAAAATGCGTATTGAAAAAGAGTAAAATTATTTTTTTTAGTGCTTTAATTTTATTAATGTACAATTGATTGTAAGAAAATATCAAACCGTTTAGGGGACTACAAAAAGAAAAGGAGTTAATTAAACATTGTCGGTGTTCTATTGCCTACGAGTATTAAAAAGGTAGGAAGAACAATAATTTTAATTCAAAAAAAAATTAACGATTCAGTTAAAACTGTAAATTAGCTGAATATAAAAACGTCTTATATTTGCATTATGCTTACTGGCAAAGAACTTATTCTTACTACAAAGCCTTTTGCAAAGGAAATAAGATGGAAGAGCTGGTATTACACATGCTCTACATTTCTTTTACTTATTGTATCATTGTTGGGTACTTATTTTATTCCAAATATTTTTGCCAAAATTTTCTGTAGTTTGTTTGCGGCATTAATGCTGGCAAGATGCTTTATGATTTTTCACGATTTTCAGCATCATACTATTCTTCGCGGTTCTGTTCTTGCCAATTTTATTTTTACGACGTTTGGTATGTATATCCTAACGCCTGCCAGCATCTGGAAGCGTTCTCACGATCATCATCATAACAACAATTCAAAATTATTTAGTGCCAGCATTGGTTCTTTTCCGATTATGACCAAAGAAAAATTTTTGGAGGCGGGAAAAAAAGAAAAGAAAATATATCTGGCAGTTCGTCATCCGCTTACAATTGCTTTTGCCTATTTCACTATGTTCTTATATGGTATGTGTCTGCAATCTTTTTTAAGTAGCCCACGCCGGCATTGGGATTCGCTAGCCGTTTTTATTCTTCATATTGCTGCGGCTGTTTTACTTTTTATATTTCTTGGTCCACTTGTTTGGTTTCTTACACTTTTCCTTCCGTTATTTATAGTTCACATGCTTGGAGCTTATCTTTTTTATGCACAGCATAATTTTCCCGGGGTAAAATTCAGGAGCAATATTGAATGGTGTTACGAAAATGCAGCACTTGAATCATCCAGTTATATGGCGATGAATCCTTTTATGCAATGGGCAACTGCAAATATTGGATTCCATCATGTACATCATATCAATTCTAAAATTCCTTTTTACCGACTACCGGAAGCAATGGCAAAAATTCCTGAACTGCAAAGAGTCAATATTACAAGACTTACGCCTAAAGAAATTATCAGATGCCTGCGATTAAAACTTTGGGATGCCGGTAAAAACAAAATGATTGGGTTGGCGGAATTAAATAAATAATCATTTCTTATTTCCAGTTACGCATTAAGTTCTGTGGCCGGTTTTTATTTTTAAACAGAATCTTCTTTCGTTTTCTTTTCAAGTGCAGTAACCCGGTCTGCTATCGAATCAAGATTGCGGAAATGGATATAATTTTTCCGGTACTTATTTGCATCATAGGCTGGTGAACCCATATACATTCCGCCAGGCTTTGTAATACTTTTTGATATACCGGATTGTGCAGTGATAATTGTATTATCTGCAATTTGCAAATGGCCAACTATACCCACCTGACCGCTGAACATGCAGTTTTTCCCAATTTTGGTAGAGCCTGCCACTACACCTGCCGCAGCATAATACGTGTTTTCACCAATTTCAACATTATGTGCTATATGAATCAGGTTGTCGAACTTAACACCCTTACGCAAAATTGTAGAACCCAAAGTAGCACGGTCAATCGCACAGTTAGCGCCAATCTCAACATCATCTTCTAACACCACATTCCCAATCTGGGGTACTTTTTTATTGTCATTTTCCGGATTAAAACGAAAACCATCACTGCCAAGAACAGTTCCTGAATGAATAATGCAGTTTTTTCCAATACTCGTTTCTGAATAAATTTTTACTCCTGCAAATAAAGTTGTGTTGTCACCAATTACAGCATTATCTCCTACATACACTTGAGGATAAATTTTTACATTGTCACCAATCTTAGCATTTTCTCCAATAAAAGAAAATTCGCCGGCATAAATTTCTTTTCCAACAGTAGCCGTTTCAGAAATAAATGCAAGTTTTGAAATGCCTTTTTTATTCAACTTTACCTCGTTATACATTTCTAATAAAGTAGCAAAAGCATTTTCTGCACTTTCCACCCTCAGCAAGGTTGCCGTTACGGGACCTGTTAAAACAAAATCTTTATTGATAATAACTAAAGATGCTTTGGTTGTATATAAGTAAGGAGTGTAAAGCGGGTTAGCTAAAAAAGAAATTGAGCCCGGCACCCCTTCTTCTATTTTGGCAAGTTTCGTAATCACGAAATCTATATTTCCTTCCAGATCGCCTTTTAAAAGGTCAGCTATTTGTTGGGAAGTAAATTGCATTTTTATTTTTTTTAGTAAACAAATAATTTCTGCGGCTAAAGATAATTGAAGTTTGAATGCTGTTGTGAAGAAGTTTGGAGTTACTTAATTTTTATAGCAGAGTAGAAATTGTAAAAAAAATAACAGCCTTACCCCGGATAACCTATAAGCCGTGAAAGATGCTGCTGTTTTATTTTTGTACAAAAAATATTTAAAAATCTTTTCCGGAAAGGTTCCCTTTTTTTGCCTTTTGTAGCCGTGCATTAAAATTGTTGAGCGAATAATTAAGAGAAAGCTCTCTGGCAGTATAAGCGTTACCACTTACTTTGGGATAAATATAAATATACTCCATACTGAGTTTAGTAGCTTTCCACAGATACTTATCCCGGTAACTGTTGCCAGCATTAGAATTATCATTTTTTGCTTTTCGGGTCATTTCATTATCGCTTAAATCAGTTGTGGGCTGTCCGAAGGAATTTTTACAACCTTCCAAAAGTTTTGAATGATTTTCGGGAGAAATGTGAACAAGGATTTTTGAAAGTGTATCTTTTAAATAAAATAGTTCAATCAATTGAACAGGTATTTCACCAATTTTTTCAGAAGTATAACTTATCACCACTCTATCTGCCCCATCTTCATCTTTATTTTTTATACCGTAAACACTACTGTATTTCGACCCGAGTTTATAATTTTTAAAACCATTATTTGACTCAAGCATTT
>JANLSA010000378.1:0-1685 GCA_031362085.1 Bacteroidota bacterium
CGACATGATAGCCTGTCAAAAAATGAAAAAGCGATTTATGTAACAATCGACAAGTTGATGGAAATGCCCAAATTTCAGAAGTTTCAAACAAATATTAAATTTTTAGCAGGGGGTTACAAAGATGTTGGCAAATTTGAAATAGGCCCGTGGTTAAACTGGATAAGCGCCGATACCGTGCAGGGTACAAGGTTGCGTTTTGACCTGGGGACCAACAAAAAATTATTTAAAGATATTTACCTGCATGGTTACCTGGCTTATGGCTTTCGTGATAAAAGATTTAAAGGCCAGGCAGAGGCTTTCTGGATTTTACAACGTGAGCCTAAAAGAATTCGCCTACATCTTTCTTATCAAAACGATGTAGATAACGGCATAAACCAGGTTGGCGAAGTAAGCCAGGATAACATATTTTCTCTGGCCATCAGAAAGCCAAACACAACCCGGAAATTTATTAATGTTAAAGATCTGAGGCTTGAATTTTTTAATGAACTGGGAAAAGGATTCTCAACTGAATGGTTTGTTGCACACCGCCAATATGCACCATTGTTGAATTTACCGGCAAAAACAAATTTCCCGGTTAACAGCGGCACATCACTCACTAATTTTGAACTGGCATTAAAAACAGACGCGAAATTCTCATCGGCTTACAATAATATTGGCACCTGTTATGAAAGAATGAATGATATTCCAAAAGCAAAGGATAGCTACAGGAAAGCTATTGAAGTTGACCCTAATAATGAACTGGCAAAACAGAATCTTGCAAAACTGAAATAAACCAATCTTGAATTAAGCTTAATGCTTATTTAAGTAAAATCATCTTTTTAGTTTCTATAAAATCTCCTGAAGTAATTTTGTAGAAATATATGCCGCTTGAGTAGTTTGCAGCATTCCATTCGACTTCATAAGTCCCGGGCTGTAGTTGTTCGTTGACAAGTATAGCAACTTCTCTTCCTAAAACATCATAAATAGTCAGCAACACACCCTGTCCTTCGGACACCCCTCTCAAGAGGGGAATATCAAATTTAATTTTTGTTACTGGGTTAAAGGGATTTGGATAATTTTGATCTAGTTTAAAGTTCTGTGAGATTTCTGAAGATATAGGCTGTATCCATGTAAAACCACCATTTATTGTTTTGACAATTAAACCATTAAAGCCAATAACCCATCCAGTTTGCTGATTTACAAAATCTACACCCCAAAGGGGTACATTAAGAGGCGAAAGTAGTGATTGATTAATCCAGTTGTCTCCACCGTTTGTAGTTCTCCATATTACAGGAAAACCAACAACAGTGCCTGTATTAGCATCGGTAAAATAAACGCCTTTTAAAGAATTCAAAGTGCCAGTTGGCTTATATGCCCAATTTACTCCGCCGTTTGTTGTTTTCATTACAATACCATTGTTACCGCAGGCATAACCAGTCAAAGAATTAACATACATTACATCAAATAAAGTGCTATCACCAAACTGCACAGGCAGATGCATAGTTCTCTGTATCCACGATGCGCCGCCATTAGTTGTTGTGCGGATTAAACCAGGTCTGCCTACAACTGTGCCTGTATTTTCATCTATAAAATAAAGACCCTGATACTGGCTTAATGTACCAAGTAGAATTATGCTCCACGATAGCCCGCCATCTATTGATTTTACTATATCATCTCCGGCAGAATATGCTGTAGTAAGTGTTACA
>JANLSA010000037.1:0-6227 GCA_031362085.1 Bacteroidota bacterium
TGGGAGGATTTACGGGAAATAATTTCTGAAATAACAACAGACAAAAAACAAATCTCAAATAACAAAATAACCCTCCTCGGGTTCAGTCTGGGAGGGAGAATAGCATTAAGCCTTTACCAGGCCATTCCGACACAAATTGAAAAAGTTGTTTTGCTAGCTCCAGATGGATTGAAAATAAATTTCTGGTATTGGCTCTGTACACAAACGTGGATTGGCAAAAAATTATTTTTGGCAACAATGAAAAACCCGGGCTGGTTTTTTGGTTTTTTAAAACTGCTGAACAAAACAGGGGTTGTAAATGCAAGTATATTCAGATTTGTAAAATACTATATTGATAATACTGAAGTAAGACATGAATTGTATAACCGTTGGACTTCATTAAGAAAACTAAAACCTGATTTATCTATAATAAAATCTTCTATTAAGCAGCATAAAACGGCTTTCAGATTAGTTTATGGAAAACACGATCGGATTATTCTTTCAAAAATTGGTGAACAGTTTCAACAGGGGATTGAAGATTGTTGTACCGTTACAGTTATTGAAAGCGGGCATCAGGTATTGCATGAAAAATATGCTGCTGATATAGTTGCCCAATTGATTAGCTGACCTGTACCGAAGCTTCACTCAATACTTTTTTTACTACTGCAATAATCTTCTCTCCTCTCTCCTTTATCTGTTCATCTGTCCATAACAAACTAATAGCAGAAGAAATACAGCGGCTCATAACTGCATCGCTTGCACTAAAATCTTTATTGGCTTGTTGTATTAGTTTTTCTTTTAGCTCCGCTGAATAAGCATTCAAAGCAACTGAATTTTTTAAATGATCCCATTTACGGATATAGTGCCAGTTATTATCGTACCAGTAAAAATTGCCTGCCAATATTCCCTGTGCTTTTAATTCATTAACCACGGCTCTTGTTATTTCTTCAGTTGGTAAAAACCAGCTTAAAAAAGAACAACTATCGCCAGCCGGGTCAGGTATTCTTCTAAAAGAAATTTCCGGTACCTGCGATAAAATATTTTTTAAAATTGATTGATTTTTTTTCTGAATAGAAAGAAACGTATCCAGTTTCCTTATTTGTGCCAGCCCAACTGCTGCATGTAATTCTGATATGCGAAAATTATAACCGATAAAGGGATGAAGGTCTGCGCCCCGATCCACCCCCGCATGATCATGACCATGATCGGTGTATCCGTCACACTTTACATACACATCTTTATTGTTAGTCATTACCACACCACCTTCGGCGCAGGTTATTGTTTTTACAAAATCAAAACTAAAAGTACCTGCATCTCCAATAGTGCCCAACATTTTTCCTTTATAACTTCCACCTATACTCTGACAGGCATCTTCCAACAAAATCAATTTATGTTCTTTGCAAATCGAAAGTAATGCATCCATATCTGCCATGCTACCACACATGTGTACCGGCATGATACATTTTGTTTTTGATGTAATTGCTTTTTTTACAGCATCCGGATTTAATGTAAGTGTATCATCCACATCTACCATTACCGGAACAGCACCTACACTCAACACGGCTTCAAAACTTGCAACAAATGTAAAAGACGGTATAATGATTTCATCGCCGGCTCCAATACCAAGGGCAGCCATAGCCGTAGTTAATGCAGAAGTGCCACTTGAAGTAAGTTGAGCATATTTGCTTCCAAAAGTGCTGCATATAGCAGTTTCCAATTCTTTGCTTTTCCAGATTCCTTTGCGGGGGGTATCAAAACCATAGCGCATTAAAATTCCGGTTTCTAATACATCATTTACTTCTTTGCGTTCTTCGGCGCCCCAGAGTTCGTAACCAGGCATAGTCTTTTCTGAATTTAAAATTTCAAATTAATTATATGCAAAGGTAATTGATTCAATTTTTAGCAGGCAACCATTCCATCGGCGGAACCTGTGTGGGATTTTTATAATAATTATTCTTTAAACTATCACACCAGCCATTCGGATTGTTATTAAAAGACTTACTGCTAAAATAAATGCTACCCTGTACATTGCTATATTGTCTTAAACGTTTTATCTGATTGGGAAGTTCATCCGGTTTTCTCCAGGCTGCATTTGTTGGAGATGTACCCGATGCCCGGTAAATACCATGTCCGATATATAAATGACGACCGAAAGCATTTTTACTCCACCAGTCTAATAATTTTACATAATCAATTTTATCATGTCCGATTTCTAAATATAATTGCGGTGCTACATAATCAATCCATTTTTCTTTTAGCCATAATAAAATATCAGCATATAAATCATCATAGTTGGTTTGTCCCGCTTTACTATCGCTGCCTCCCGGATCTTTTTCTTTGTTTCTCCAGACACTAAACGGGGATACCCCAAACTGTACATACCCTTTTTCTCTTTTTATAACAATGCTGATAGCTTTGATAATCGTATCAACATTACTTCGACGCCAGTCTTCTTTATTTAAATTACTTTTTGAATTGAGATAGGAAATAGAATCGGGAAATTCTTTTCCGGTAATGCGGTATGGGTAAAAATAATCATCCATGTGGATAGCATCAATATCGTACCGGCTTACAATATCCCGTACCACATTTACAACAAATTGTTGCGCATCTTTATTAGCAGGGTCAAAATATTTTTTATCACCATATTCCAAAAACCACTCAGGATGTAATTTGGTTATATGAGATGGCCCGATTGACGATGCTCCTATTTTAAAATCGGCACGATACGGATTAAGCCAAGCATGAAAAGCAAATCCTCTTTTTTTTGCTTCCTCAATCATAAACTGCAATGGATCATAAAATGGAACAGGCGGTTTGCCTTGTGTGCCTGTGAGCCACTGACTCCAGGGTTCATAAGGAGATGGATAAAATGCATCGGCAGCAGGTCGAACCTGAACGATAACCGCATTCATTCCGTTGGCTTTATGCATATCTAATTGCCGGATATATTCAGTTTTTTGACTGTCCACATTCAACATGCCTTTTAGCGGCCAGTCAATATTATCAACCGATGCTATCCATACGCCCCGAAATTCATATTTTGGTTGAGTAAATAGTAAAAGTGATATAAATGTATAAGCAAAAATCAGAATTATTTTTTTCAGCATGATGGGTTTCCTATTTGAATATTGAAGTTAAGGCAAATGGGAATTAGGTATTTGGAAACATGTCAAATTTTTAAGTAACTTATCTTTTTTTATAATAAAAATAAAAAGCTTAATAACTATAATAAATAAAAATGAGATAAAGTTTGTCTCTTTCTTTAAAACATAAATAATGAAAGTAATAACCGGTAATAAGGAATTTTTCAAAAATATTCCTCAAATTAAATACGAAGGATTGGAAAGTAATAATCCATTAGCCTACCGATGGTATGATGAAAATAAAAAAATAGCAGGTAAACCATTGAAGGATCATCTTCGCTTTGCCTGTGCTTACTGGCACAGCTTCTGCGGCAATGGTGCCGATCCGTTTGGGGCGCCAACACATCCGCATCTCTGGGATGTAAAACCAGATGCATTGGAAAGAGCAAAAGATAAAGCAGACGCTGCATTTGAATTTATAACAAAACTGGGGTTGCCTTATTATTGTTTTCATGATGTAGATGCAGTTGACTACACCAATGACATAAATGAAAATGACAACAGGCTAAAAGAGATCACGGCATATTTAAAAGAAAAACAAAAGGCAAGTGGAGTAAAATTATTATGGGGAACTGCTAATTTATTTTCTAACCCGAGATATATGAATGGAGCAGCTACCAATCCTGATTTTCATGTACTGGCTCATGCTGGTGCACAGGTAAAGGCTGCATTGGATGCAACAATCGAATTGGGTGGTGAAAATTATGTTTTCTGGGGTGGACGTGAGGGTTATATGAGTTTGCTGAACACCAATATGAAAAAAGAAAAAGAGCATCTTGCAAAATTTTTACATACAGCAAAAGACTATGCAAGAAGAAATGGTTTTAAAGGAACTTTTTTTATAGAACCCAAACCCTGTGAACCAAGTAAGCATCAATATGATTATGACTGCGAAACAGTGATTGGTTTTCTTCGCCAATATGATTTACTCAATGATTTCAAACTTAATATTGAAGTAAATCATGCTACACTTGCCGGTCACACGTTTTCTCACGAATTACAAGTAGCAGCCGATGCAGGAATGCTTGGCAGTATGGATGCTAACCGTGGTGATTATCAGAATGGCTGGGATACTGATCAATTCCCCAATGATATAAATGAATTGACAGAAGCAATGATGGTATTACTTGAAACTGGAGGATTCGGTGGTGGTGGAATAAATTTTGATGCAAAAATCCGCCGCAATTCAACAGATATGGAAGATTTATTTCATGCTCATATCGGCGGCATTGATACGTTTGCAAGGGCATTGATAACCGCGGATGCTGTTTTACAAAAATCGGAGTTTAGAAAAATAAGAGCAGATCGATACGCCTCTTATGAAAGCGGAAAAGGAAAAGAATTTGATGAAGGAAATCTGTCATTAGAAGAATTAAGAGAATACGCTGCTGCAAATGGTGAACCTTCAATAAAAAGCGGAAGACAGGAATACATGGAAAATATTATCAACAGATTTATCTAAACAAACACTTCTGATTAATCCCGGATAACCGGAACTAAAACTAACTCTGATATGGAAAATTTTCTCGGCCCGGTAGATTGGATTTTTGTAATCCTTTATTTATTAGTCATCGCTGGCATTTCAATTTGGTCAATAAGAAAAAGCAAAGAATCTGCATCCGATTATTTTCTAGCCAACCGGAATCTTGGCTGGTGGGTAATCGGTGCTTCAATACTGGCATCAAATGTTGGATCTGAACATATAGTAGGCCTTGCAGGTTCTGCTGCAAAATCCGGAACCGTACTCGGTCATTATGAATTACATTCTTATATTGTTTTGATTTTAGGGTGGGTCTTTGTTCCATTTTATATGCGTAGCATGGTATATACTATGCCTGAGTTTTTAGAAAGACGTTTCAATCCACAAGCAAGAAGATTATTATCCATCATTCAATTATTAAGTTACGTAATCACCAAAGCATCTGTTACCATTTTTGCTGGTGCACTGGTATTTAATCAGTTTCTTGGAGTTGATTTCTGGACCGGGGCAATAATACTTGTAGTAGTAACTGGAGTATATACTGTAATGGGCGGCTTACATGCGGTTATGTACACCGAAGCTATTCAGGCAATCGTTTTATTATTTGGCTCAGCAGTATTATTATTTTTTGGGTTAAGAGAAGTAGGTGGATGGGATAATTTGATGGCTACAATGCCAAAAGAAAAACTGAATATGTTTCCGCCATTAAACGATCCGGATTTTCCGTGGTTGGGAATATTAATAGCATCACCGATAGTTGGATTATGGTATTGGTGTACTGATCAGCATATCGTTCAGCGTTGTCTTGCCGCCAGAGATGAAAGACAGGCACGAAGAGGAACCATCTTTGCAGCGTTTTTAAAACTATTACCGTTTTTTATATTTCTCATCCCGGGATTGATAGCTTATAAAATGTATTCCGAAGGTAATCTCGTATTACCACTTAACGAAAATGGTAACGCCGATTTTAATGCAGCATTTCCAGCATTGGTAAAAAAAATAATGCCATTAGGTTTAAGAGGGTTGCTTGCTGGTGGTTTACTTGCAGCTTTGATGAGTTCACTTGCATCCGTATATAATGCATGTTCTACATTATACACCATGGATATTTATAAAAAGCAAAAACCGAATGCATCAGAAAAAGAATTGGTAAGAGTGGGCCGGATGGCCACTGTAGTAATTGTAGTATTAGGAATGGCATGGATCCCTATGATGGGAAAAATAGATTCCGGATTGTATAATTATTTACAAAGCGTTCAGTCTTATTTAGCACCACCAATAGCCGCGGTATTCTTATTGGGCGTATTTTTTAAACGACTCAACGGAAAAGGAGCTTATGCAGCTATGGTCATAGGATTTATTTTAGGAATAGTAAAGCTTACGTTACAAATGTTTCAGAAAGATTTACCGGCAGATGGATTGCTGCATAGTTTTGCAACCATCAACTTTCTTTATTTTTGTATCTATTTATTCCTGTTCTCTATTGCTTTAATGGTTGGGGTAAGTTTGATGACTCCAAAACCAAGTGAAGAACAAATTAGTGGTTTAACTTTTGCGACTACAGTGGCAGGAGACAAAGCCGCAAGCCGGGCAAGCTGGAATAAAGTGGATGTTATTCTTTC
>JANLSA010000384.1:0-4789 GCA_031362085.1 Bacteroidota bacterium
AAAAAACCCAAACCACCACTATAAATTTTTAATGGTTGATGAACAGCAAACTCCATAGAAAAATAAGCGATCGATTTTGAATATCGGTCATCAACCTGGTACGGAACTTTAAAATTTTTAAAACTCATTTAAATTATTTTAGAAGAGTGTGCAATATAGCTGCAAAAAAATAAAACAGCTGTTTGTTTAAACCCGGAATTACCTGATAAATATTCACACTAAGGGGATAAGTAGAAGTGCAATCGTTTGAAAAATATTTTAAGATTGGGTTACCTTTTTATTTTTTGGGTTTTATAGATTTCTTTTTTGCATAGTTGCCGTTAAAAGAACAACGTAAACCCCGATGGGATCCGCAACCGTCCACTTCCTTTAGTGTAACGGAAGTTGGAGAAAAAATAAATTGCATCACACAGGGATCGCCATTTTCTTTATACTCGGCTGTATTTTTTCCCGTAAACTTTGCTTCGCCTTTTAATTCACCATTGCATTGACCTTTCTCTTTTTCAAACCGGATAAAAAAATTGAACTGATCTGCTTTTTTCCCATCGCGGATTGATACTAGATTATTTTTATCTGATGAGTAATCGGCAGCATATTTTTGTTTACGCGGCAATGTGTCAATGGGGTTTATCTGTTCTTTTACTTTTTCATCCAACTGCTCGGTCATTATCAGCATAAAGTTTCGGGCATCATTGTTCAATACATAAACATCTTTTCCATCACTTACGGTTCCATCTGCATTACGTCGTGAAATAATTTTAGAAATATTATAATTTCTGTCAATAGAAACAGATTGAGTTGTAGCCGGCGATGCATCTGGTTTTAATAAATTAATTGCTGCGACAAATTTTTCATTTTTATCAAAACAAAAAAGAAGAAATGCTTTGGTTTCGCCGGCTATTGCTTTCAACAGCAAATAATTTGTTTTACTATCATCTTCCATTCTACCCAGCGGATAGCTGTTTGGTTTTAACCCCTTTCCAAAAATTTTTGATAAAATACTGTCAGGTACAAATTTGATAATTGATTTATAGTTTATCCCTGCTGTGTCTTTTGTTTTTTTAAATAGTATCGTATCTCCAAAATATAAAGCACCTGATGATTTCGGAAATAAAGCAATCAAATCTTTTACATCCGTTAATTCACCATCTGCAATTGGTTTCTTTTTTTCGTTGCAAGCTGTAAGTAAACCAATCACAAACAAGACAATTATAAAAAACAATCCTTTTTTCAATTTAGACATTGAGCAAATTTTACCGAAAGTAAAATAAATTATTCTGCATCTCTTGGTAAATTGAAATACTTTTTTTAGGTTTGTCTAAATTTTATTTTAGACATGGTTAATTTTTCTACCAGCGAAGAGAATCATATTAAAACAATTTTTCATTTACAACAGACTGCAGAAACCGTAACTACGAATGAACTGGCGGAAGGTATAGGAACCAAACCCGCTTCTGTTACGGATATGCTGAAAAAACTGAAAACGAAAAAAATTGTTCACTATCAGCCTTACCAGGGTTTTCGTTTAACTGCTGAAGGAGAAAAATATGCATTGGGCATCATTCGCCGCCATCGGCTTTGGGAATTTTTTTTAAGTGAAAAACTAAACTTTAAATGGGATGAAGTGCATGCAGTGGCAGAAGACCTGGAACATGTAAGCAGTCGTCAATTGATAGAACGGTTAGATGAGTTTTTAGGGTTTCCAAAATTCGATCCCCATGGCGATCCGATACCAGATAACCAGGGAAGAGTGGAAGTAACCCAGCAACTGATGCTTAGCGAAATTAAATCAAATAAAATAGTTACGGTTTCACAAATTAAAAATCAATCCGCTCCATTATTAGAAATGCTGAAGCATCAACAAATTCAATTAGGAACAAAACTAGAATTAAAAAGAAGATTTGAATTTGACAATTCAATCGAAATAAAAATCAGAAACAAACCTGTATTTATAATGAGCGAACAACAGGCACAAAATATTTTTGTAACACATGGATAATAAAATACACGATTATAATTCATTAAGTGAAGTTCATCAATCAGTAGATACGACCAACAGCCGCAGACCGGGTTGGAGAAAGATATTGGCATTTTTTGGCCCGGCATATATGGTAAGTGTTGGCTATATGGACCCCGGAAACTGGGCCACCGATCTTGCGGGGGGCAGCCAGTTTGGCTATAAATTAATCTGGGTTTTATTAATGAGTAATCTGATGGCTTTGTTATTACAAAGTTTATCAGCAAGACTAGGAATTGTAAGAGGGAGAGATTTGGCACAGGCAAATAGAGAAACATATCCGAAGTATGTAAACTATGCCCTGTACGGTCTTGCAGAAATTGCAATAGCCGCAACAGATCTTGCAGAAATATTGGGTATGGCCATCGGTATTCAATTACTCACCGGGCTTCCATTAATATGGGGTGTTTTAATAACGGTACTCGATACATTTCTTTTTTTATTACTGCAACGGTTGGGCATTCGGAAAATGGAAGCCTTTATTATTTGTCTTGTAGCGATTATTGGCTTATCGTTTCTGGTAGAAATTATTTTAGCCAAACCCGATTTAGGAGAAGTTGTAGTTGGCTTTATTCCATCCATTCCAAACGATACGGCATTATATATTGCCATCGGTATAATTGGTGCCACGGTTATGCCGCATAATCTTTACTTACATTCAGCATTGGTACAAACAAGAAAAATAAAAAGAGATGAGCAAGGCATACGACGGGCATTGAAACTAAATTTTATTGATAGTACCATTGCATTGAACCTGGCTTTTTTTGTAAATGCAGCAATATTGGTATTGGCAGCAACTGTTTTTTATAAATCCGGAAGAACGGATGTGGCTGAAATAAAAACCGCCCATGAATTATTGGAACCTATGCTTGGTTCAAAACTGGCTCCTTCCCTTTTTGCAATTGCCCTCATAGCATCTGGTCAAAGCTCTACCATAACGGGTACGCTTGCCGGGCAAATCGTAATGGAAGGATATTTAAAATTACGTATCAGTCCCTGGGTAAGGCGATTGATGACCCGCTTGATTGCAATAATACCAGCCGTAATTGTAATTTTAATTAATGGTGAAAATAATATTGACAGTTTATTGATTTTAAGCCAGGTTATTTTGAGCCTTCAACTTGGATTTGCTATCATACCGCTTATTCATTTTACCAGCGATAAAAAAACGATGGGCAAGTTTGTTATTAAGCCATGGGTTATTTTTCTTGCAAGCCTCGTTACAATTGTATTGGTTTATCTGAATATCCGGATGGTGGTGGACCAGGCAAGCAACTTTTTTACTACGTCAGATAATCTATTTTGGAAAGCGGTAATTGTATTGGCAGGATTATTTTATATATCACTTCTTATTGTTGCGATTGTGTATCCATTGCTTGGCAAAAAGAAAAAACCCGTTTCATTGGAAATGCATAAAGAAACCATCATACCGGATGAAATACCTGTTCCTGTTTATAATAAAATTGCCGTAGCATTGGATTTTAGTGAACAGGATCAGAAGCTGATTGTAAATGCAATTGGACAGGGAAATAAAAATTCCACTTTTGTTTTAATTCATATCGTTGAAAGTGCATCGGCAAGATTGCTGGGCAATGAAAGTGATGATATGGAATCAAGAAAAGATCAGGAACGATTAAACAATTATATAGAACAACTGAAATTAAAAGGATTCGATGCTGTTGGTATTTTAGGTTACCAGTCAAGAGCAAAGGAAATTATCCGGATTATTAAAGAAGAAAAAGCCGATATGCTGGTAATAGGAGCACATCGCCATACGGGCATTAAAGATTTAATATATGGCGAAACGGTAAACACCGTGCGGCATGAAATAAATATTTCGGTACTGATTGTTAATTTATAAAATAAATTTATGTGGTATGAGGTAGCAATTGTTTCACTTCTGTTTGCAACTGGTCATATCGTATTCGGACATTTTGAAGAAATGACACCAAAATGGAGAAAGCTTTTGAAGCTTGCTCTTTTCATTGGAATTTCATTACTCATATCCTTTTATACAGGAAGAACAGGGTTTCATATTTTTTTAGGCGTGATGACAATTCCAGTTTTAATTATTCATATATGGTGGTTGCCGAAAAAAGGAATTAATGGATGGACAGGTGAACCAAAAGAAAAATATTATGAATTGAGAGGTTGGTCCAAAAAGTATCCTGTAAAGAAGAAAAACTAAACCAATTCATTTTTTTGCAAAAGCAATTTAAACCGGCTGAATGTTTCGGAAGTGATATTAAGATAAGAGGCAAGATATTTTTGTGGCACCCGCTTCAGCATATGCGGTTGATGAGTTACATAATCATTAAACCTCTCCCGCATCGATTTTGATAACATTCCATGTCTGCGTTCATCTTTTTTTACATACATGCTTTCCATCATAAGCCTGCCCAGCCTTTCACCCTTTGGAAAATATTCCAATGCTTCCTGCATTTTATCATATCTCAGTGAAATCATGGTTACCGGCTCCAGTGCTTTTAAATAAACAGTGGAAGGTGTTCGGGTTAAAAAAGAAATTTCAGATTGAATAATATGACCCTCGGTACTTAGCTGTAATATTATTTCTTTATTTTTCACTTTTACATATTTAGCCACAATACCCGATACCATCATATTAAGATAATCATCCACCTCACCAAAATTTACAATCAGCTCTTTTTTATTAAACTGCCGAAACTCACAATATTGCATGAGCTCTTTTACTTCACTCGCAGACATAACCATAAACTTGCTGAAATATTTTGCAATAAATTCAAGAGAAGA
>JANLSA010000429.1:0-17103 GCA_031362085.1 Bacteroidota bacterium
TGGAACGATTATAACAATGATGGTGTGCAGCAATTAAATGAATTTGAATTGGCGGCATTTCCGGATCAGGCAAAATTTATCCGCTTGCTTACTCCCACCAATGAATATATAAAAGCAAACTTTATAACTTTTAATTACAGCCTGAACATTAATCCCCGTGCAGTACTTACTTCAGCAAATTTAAAAGGCATAAAAAAAATACTATCGTTAACTACATTTCAAACTTCTTTACAAATAAATAAAAAATCCGTTTCTGCGGGCACATTTGAATTCAATCCATTTAAGTATGATGTAAATGATACCGCTTTGCTTTTATTGGATAATACTGCCGTAAACACGATTTCATTTAACCGGTACAGCAGCAAATGGGGAATTGATTTAAGTAACCTCAGAAAAAATACACAATCGCTGCTAACGTATGGAAATGAAAGCCGCAGACTTAACAACTGGATTGCAAAATGGCGTTGGAATATAACCCGCAATTTCACTTTTGATATAAACGGGTTGAAAGGTGTAAATGCCTTATACACCCCAAAATTTAATAACCGGAATTATGAATTGAATATTTACAGTGTTGAACCACGCATTTCATTTATTCGCAAAACAAATTTCAGGTTGCAGGCGAGTTATAAATATGAATCAAAGAAAAACCTGCCGATTTATGGTGGAGAAAAATCACTATCACATTCCCTCAACGTAGAAACAAAATATAATATTCTTCAAAGTAGTTCCATCACAGCAAAGTTTACATTAGATAATATCAGCTACAATGCAGTTGCAAATACCACCGTCAGCTATATCATGTTAAATGGATTGTTACCGGGAAGTAATTATCTCTGGTCCGTTACACTTACAAAAAGATTATTAAATAACCTGGAGTTGAATATTCAGTATGATGGAAGAAAACCGGGATCAAGCCGGACTGTTAACACGGGTCGTGCTGGTATTACAGCATTATTTTAGTTCCTATAAAATGACAAATAAATATTTAGGGTTGTAGCCAATCGCTTATTTTAGCCTCAAATTATTCTATTTTGAAAACAATCCTTCTTTTTGGTGCCGGCCGTTCCGCTACTGTTTTAATCGATTATTTACTAAAAGAAGCGGAAAATGAAATTTGGAAAATATTTATAGTAGATGCAGATCTGAATCTGGCAAAATCAAAAATAAATGATTCGTACTATGCAGAAGCAATAAGCTTTGACATTAATGATGAAATAAAAAGAAAAGAATTTATATCAAAAGCTGATATTGTTATTTCCTTACTTCCACCTGCGCTGCATACAATTGTGGCTATTACCTGTGTGGAGGAAAATAAAAACTTACTGACTGCCTCTTACACTGACGAAACAATTAAAAATCAAAAATCAACAATTGAAAACAAAGAACTTTTGTTTTTATGTGAGATGGGTCTTGACCCCGGCATCGATCATATGAGTGCCATGAAAATGATTGACGAAATACATGAGGGAGGTGGCAAAATCAATTCTTTTAAATCGCATTGCGGGGGTTTAGTGGCACCGGAGAGTGATACGAATCCCTGGCATTATAAAATAAGCTGGAACCCGAGAAATATTGTAATGGCTGGAGCTGCCGGAGCAATTTTTAAAATGAATAGAGCCGTAATAAAAATACCGTATAACCTATTATTTGCTGATTGTAATAAAATTACTGTTCCGGGCTTGTATGATTTAGCATATTACCCGAATAGAGATTCATTGTCATATATGCCCTTATACGGATTAGAAGAAACATCAACTTTTATACGGACTACTTTACGAAATCCTGATTTTTGTACAACGTGGAATTATATTATTAAAGCAAATTTGACCGATGAAAATACATTAGACACTTATAAAAGTAAAAACGTTTCTATTAAAGATTGGTTGGATAAAAGTATAGCATCAAAATTTCAAGGAAAGAACTTTGAGGAATTTCTTGAACAGGAAGTTGATAAAAAAGACAGAATGCTTGTAAAAAATCTTTTTGAATACCTTGATTTATTCAGTGATGAAAAAATTCCGGTATTTGTAAGATGCTCTGCTGATGTGTTACAACATTTGATTGAAAGAAAACTTGCATTAAAGCCAGATGACAAGGATATGATTGTAATGGTGCATGAGATTGAATCAGCAAGTGGAAATCAGCAGACCGCATTCCGAAGTACCTTAATTGTAAAAGGTGAAGACAGTTTACGTACAGCAATGGCTAAAACAGTTGGCTTGCCATTGGGAATTGCGGCTAAACTTATTTTAAATGGGAAAATAAAATTGAAAGGATTGCATATACCAACCCGTAAAGAAATTTATCTGCCTGTTTTAGAAGAATTAGAATCGTATGGAATAATTTTTCATGACGAAAAAATTACCGGTTAAGAATCGAAATTAATTCTCTCACACCTTCCGTAGCCGCTTTTTCAATCATTATTACATTATGCAGGTTGGAAGTATAAGGAATCTTTTTATCAATAATATATTTAGGCACATAAGGGGCTGCATAATTTACAAGCCCTGCTGCCGGATAAACTACCAGGGAAGTACCTACTACAATAAAAACATCTGCATTATTTACCAGCGGAACTGCTTCATCCATTTTTGGTACGGGTTCTTCAAACCAAACAATATGTGGTCTTAACTGTTCTCCATCTTCTGCAACATCTCCCAATTTGATATCCTCTCTAATTTTATAAATCAAGGATTCATCTTTTTCACTATGCATTTTAAATATTTCACCGTGTAGGTGAACAATATTAGAAGAGCCAGCCCTTTCATGCAAGTCATCTATATTTTGAGTAATGATGGTAACATCAAAATCTTTTTCCAATTCCGCTAAACCAATATGTGCCGAATTGGGTTTAGCATTCATTACATTTTTTCTACGTTCATTATAAAAATCTAAAACTAATTGTGGGTTTTTCTTCCACCCACGTGGCGTTGCCACATCTTCTATTTTATACCCTTCCCATAAACCATCACTATCACGAAATGTTTTTAATCCGCTTTCGGCGCTGATGCCGGCGCCTGTGAGAACGACGAGTTTCTTTTTTTGCATAACTCAAAGATAAGTATGCCATACATGAGCAGTGATCAAAGTATGGCATATTTTAAAATTATGCCATACTTATGCAGCTTTTGTTTTTACAATTTTATTTTTTCTAAAAAAGAAAACTACACCAGCAATCAAAAACAAAAGAGGCCAGATTGAAATTAGTCCAACAAAAAGTTCTCCTACCCAACTCCAACCTGTCCCAAACGCTGTACTCATTCTTGATGCAAAGGAAGGTTTATCATTATTTTTTGCGGTAGCATTTAATACTTCATAAAAAGTCAGATTGATCGTACTGTATGCAGATGAATGAATAAGATAATTTACCCGGCCTGAAGCAGATTCAATTTCTTCCTGTATACCGTTTATCTCTGATTGAACATTTAAAATTTCTTCCATATTCTTTGCTTGCTTCAGCAAATCAAGATAACGGAAACGAATTTGTCGCTTAGCTTCAATCCTTGATTTTGTATCCACCACTTCACCTGTTACATCTTCTGACGTAATTCGCTTATCATTTATTTTTTCTACTCCTGTTGTTAACTGAAATAGGGCATTATCAAATTGATCAACCGGAATTTTAATGGTAAGTGAATTTTCAATTTTATATTCAGTTTCTGTTTGCTGCTCTTGCGACACATAACCACCCAATTGAGTTACTCTTTCACGTATTGATTTATAAAAGCTGTTATAATTTATTATTTCAAGGTTAAGAGTAGCTGTTTTAATTATTTTTTTATCCCAGTCAACTTTGGGTTGAGTTTGTATTGGTTCCTGGGGTTTACTTTCCTTTTTCTCTTGAACCTGGCTCTGTATCGGCGGGGTTGAATCTGCATAAAAACCAACGAATTGCTTATTGTCAATCTTCGCTTTTGCTGAAAGTGTCACATCTTCAGTTCTACCCAACTCTGGAATACTTTCATTTGAATTTTTGTTTTGATTGCAGGCAAATAACATCACTGCCGCAACTGCGGTAATAATAAATTTCATGGCTATACTTTTTAAATGATTTGAATAAAGATGCCGGAATTAAAAAATTGCACAACATCATTTTTCTTTTATTCCAAAAAATTAAAAAAGGTAACCTTAGTGAGATAGTTAAATTAGGTTAGTTAAAATATTTTGTGTGAAAGACTTTTATAGATTGCAGACTGCAGATTGACTTACTTTTCCCCAGCCATTTCCATAATTATTTTCCATTCAGCTTCGCTTACCGGCTGAACAGATAAACGACCAATACGAACCAAAGCCATATTCGCAAGTCGCTTATCTTTTTTTATTTTCTCAAGAGAAACAGGATTCTTTATTTTTTTAACCGCTTTTAGATCTACTGCACTCCAGCGGTCATCATCTGTTGTTGGGTCTTGATAATGTTCTTTAACTACATTAGCTATTCCAACAATTTCGATTCCTTCATTGCTATGATAAAATAAAACTTCATCGTCATTTTTCATTGCCCGCAAATGCAGCCTTGCAGCATAATTGCGGATTCCATTCCAGCAGGTTTGTCCTTCTTTTAAAAAAGTATCAAAAGAATAAACAGATGGTTCAGATTTTACAAGCCAGTATGCCATATTTTTTTTTACAAGAACAAATCTAAGCAATCCCGCAGATCGTAATTGTGTTTGTACTTTATTTTTAAAAACTAAAAAATATTTTTTATGAAAATGCTGAAATTATTGCCAATGGCAATATTGTCATTTGTTATTACTTCTGCCTCATTTGCCCAAATGGGAAAAGAAAAAACCGTTGAAGTAGGCGGTGCTGCTATGTACCCAAGTAAAAACATTGTAGAGAATGCTGTAAATTCAAAAGATCACACCACACTGGTTGCCGCTGTAAAAGCTGCCGGTTTAGTGGAAACACTTCAGGGTGATGGGCCATTTACTGTATTTGCCCCTGTGAACAGTGCTTTTGATAAATTGCCCGCAGGTACTGTGGAAACGTTATTGAAACCAGAGAACAAACAAAAGTTAACAACTGTGCTTACTTACCATGTTGTATCCGGAAAATGGGATTCGAAATCTATTTCTAAAATGATTAAAGACGGTAATGGCACGGCTGAAGTAACAACTGTAGCTGGTGGCAAATTATGGATTATGATGGTTGGAAAAGAAGTGGTACTGAAAGATGAAAATGGAGGAATGGCTAAAATAACTATAAAAGATGTGTATCAGAAAAACGGAGTAATACATGTAATTGACAGTGTAGTACTTCCTAAATAACTTTCTTACTGAAAATTCTAAATGAGCCGGTTTGTAACAAAGCCGGTTTATTTTTTACCAGCCGGTAGCCAATACATCTGCCAGATGCATCGTCTTTAAACTGTATTTTTTATTTTTAATATAGCCATCCAAATGCATCAAACAGGAATGATCAGTTGAAATAAGATATTCTGCTCCGGTAGCCAATGCATTTTCTACTTTTTGTTCAGCCATTGCAATTGAGATGGATTCAAATTTAACGGCAAATGTGCCTCCGAAACCACAACAGGTTTCCACATCATTCATCTCTGTTAACTCCAATCCCTTTACATGACTTAATAATTTTCTTGGTTCCATCTTTACTTTACATTCACGCAGGGCTGCACAGGAATCATGATAGGTTGCTTTACCATTCAATACAGCTCCAACATCTTCTTTCTGTAAAATATGAATCATAAATTCAGAAAACTCATAAACCCGTTTGCCTACATCCACCATTTCATGATGCTGCGATGAGTTATCTAATAATTTTGTGTAATAATTTTTTACAAACCCAACGCAGCTTGCACTGGGAGCTACAATATAATCGCTGCCTTTAAAATCATTGATGAACTTACTGCATATGGCTTTCGCTTCATCCCAAAACCCGGCATTGAATGCCGGTTGCCCGCAGCAGGTTTGTTTGGTGTTGTAGGTGACTGAACATCCGGTTTTCTCAAGCACCTTAATCATATTAAAGGCTGTTTGCGGATAGAGTTGATCTACAAAACACGGTATAAAAAGTTGTACGTTCATGCCCAAAATGAAAATTGAATATTGAGTATTGATTATTTTTTATCGGAATAAGTAATCGAACACATCTTTAATGCTGTCATCGCTGCCTCTTCTCCTTTATGTCCGTGTTTACCGCCAATTCTTTCTTTTGCCTGCTCTTCATTTTCTGTTGTCAATACACCAAAGATAGTGGGTACAGGTAAGGTAAGATTTAATTGAACTACACCATCCGTTATCGCTTTGCACACATAATCAAAATGCGGTGTTCCTCCTTTTATTACACATGCCAGGGCTATAAAAGCATCGGGTCTGAATTTCTTTTTCGTATTCTCCCAATAGTTTTTTATAGCAAACGGGATTTCAAATGCACCCGGAACTGTAATCGTGATTATTTTTTTTACTTTATTTTTTTTCAAGACTGCTATACAACCTTTTTCCAATTCATTTACAATGGCAGCATTCCATTCTGTCTTTACTAAAACAAAACAGGCATTCGCCAGCTGGCGAATGCCTGTTTTGTTTAAATTACTTTTTGCTATATCAGCCATATTAGTTGTCCGTATTATAAACACCCAATTCTGCCAGCATTGCATCGGCCTGGTATGTATATTCTGAAGCTGATGGATATTTATCTTTTAATTCTTTATATAATTCAATTGCATCATTTGGTTTATTCAGCTTTTTCTGCGCCGTATAGGCTGCGTAAAACAAAGCAGCTGCAGTATTATATTCATCTGCTGTAAATTCATTTGCGCTTTTTTTATAAAATTCAAAAGCCTCTTTAAATTTTCCGGTTTCACCATAAGCATCAGCCAGTAATTTGTAGGCACGTTGCTGAGTTTGTTTAGCCGCTGTGCTAAATTTTTCCAGATGCTTAATCACATTTGCATTATCATCTAACTTAGTATAGCAAACACCAGCATAGTAATGGGCCAGGTTTCCAGCCTTTGTACCGCCGTACTGACTTATAATTTTTAAAAACCCCGCATTTCCGCCATCACCATTCAAAGCAAGCTTTACAGAATCCATACGATAGTATTCTTCTGCTTTAAATAATGCAACTGCTGCTTTTTTTTCATTCGGTTCTTTAAAAAATTTATTATAAACCAACCAGCCACCACCTAACACAATGATAGCGCCGCACACAGCCATAATTTGTTTCTGGTATTTTGTCCAGAAATCTTTTGCCTGGGCAATCATTATTTCGCCTTTGTCAACTTCCTGCACAATGTTCTTGTCTGCCATTTTATATTTTGTATTTCAAGTTTTAAAATAATATTCGAATGTTCTTTTAAGTTTTTTCTGCAAGTCCCCTTTAGGGGATTTAGGGGCTAATCCACAATGAAAGGATAATTCGCATCCATATACACATCTTTCAATACTTCATCATCATTTGGGAAAGGGCTTTCTTCTGCAAATTTTACTGACTCAGTTACAATCGCATCAACTCTTGTATTAATGGTATCTATATCGGCCTGGGTTCCCAGCCCATTTGCCAGAATTGTTTTCAGTACCATCTGAATCGGATCCTTGTCTTTGTATTCATCCACTTCATCCTTACTTCTGTATTTCTGCGGATCGCTTATCGAGTGACCTTTGTAACGGTACGTTTTTAATTCCAGTAAAGTGGGTCCCCCTTTTTCTCTTGCTCTTTTCACGGCTCTGACTACTCCATCATGAACCGATTCAGGACTCATGCCATCAACCGCATCTGCAGGCATATCAAAGCCATCTGCTAATTTATAAATATCAACCACATTGCTGGTACGCTCAACTGATGTGCCCATTGCATAATTATTATTTTCGCAAATAAAAATTACGGGCAACTTCCACAACATTGCCAGGTTGAAGGTTTCATGCAGTATTCCCTGGCGGGCAGCACCATCGCCAAAAAAACAAAGAACCACATTATCTGTATCACGATACTGTTCTGCAAATGCAAGTCCGGCGCCAGTACCAATTTGCGCACCTACTATACCATGACCACCAAAAAAGTTCACATCTTTTCCAAAGAAATGCATACTGCCGCCTTTACCTTTTGCACATCCTGTAGCCTTGCCATACAACTCCGCCATACAGCTATTCACGTTCACACCTTTTGCTATTGCAAGACCATGATCCCGATAAGCTGTAATAAAAGAATCTTCGGGACGGGTAGCAGTCATACAACCAGCAGCTATAGCCTCCTGACCAATATATGCATGAAAGAACCCACGGATTTTCCCTTCCATTTTATATTTTTCCTCAGCCATCAGTTCAAACTGACGAATGAGCTGCATCAATTCGTACCAATACAGGTAAGTTTCTTTTGAAAAACGGGTTGCCAATGCTTAAAAATTTGAGTCGCAAAAATAAGGGAAAGCAGCCAAATTAAAATAGATAGAAATAGGAGGATTTTATCAACATGGGTGTACTATATGCCAATATACTTTCATCGAAAAGAATCTGGAATAGGTAGATAGACTAAAAAATATTTGTATGCCTGAATAGCAGAAAAATTTTTGTTGGAAATAATCCCTCGACTCGATACTATTTTTAATACTAAAGCGAATTATCCTTTTACAATTGCTTTTAAGAATAGTTGTATGCTTTCTGATTTTCCAATTGGTTCTAATAATAATATAAAAAGGTTAACTGCCAGGGCCAGATACGTAGCCGGATGTTTGAGTTTTTGGTATTTCCATGAACCAAAGAGTAACATTCCTATGATCAATGCTTGAGTATAGTAAAGAGGAATAATGATATTTATATCAGGCCATTCTTTTATATGCATGCCAACATATATATTTTGTATTCCACGACCCAGAGCCGGCATCATAATGATGAATACCGTTGAAATTAACCACCATGAATGATTTTCAATTTCTTTTCTGTGAAGAATGCTTTTTATTACAGCATATCCGAATGCGGTCATCATTACAATTTCTACTGCAGCTACTCCAAAGAAAAACCAAGGTTGAAAAGGTCCAAATTGGTCTGGTGTTTCCAAAGCTTTCTGAGCTGTTACGATGTCTCTGTTCATCATACTAAGTGCGGTTAAACAAACACCTCCGGCCAGGAACATGCCGATGATACCATTCGTTCTATGCCTGGCAATTTGACCATGAGTAGCAAAATAGGGTTGAATTATCAGATAGAAATACCAAATCGTACCTGTCCAATAATGTATATGGACAGACCATGCGTTTTCAGAAAAGTCACCCCAATAATCTTTAAAGATGCCAAACTGCATGATTATCATTGGGATTAACATCCATTTGTATAAAGTTTTATACTTGTTCATCTTTAAGTTTTTTTTGTTGACCGTTTATTATAATTTTAAAATTCAAGCCAAATCAAAAATATAGGAAAGTTTTTGGGCTTTCAAAATGAAAAAATTATTTAAAAGTTCATAAATTGAATGTTCCAATAAAAAAAATTCATCTTAATCAATCTGCCCTTTAACCCGAACATAACACCACGCTGTAAATGGCAATATTAAAATTAAAAGAAGCGACCACCAACCACCCATAAAAATAAAAAGAAGTAAACCAATTAATAAAAGATAAAGGGGATAGGCAAATGATAAAAAAGCAATAAGTATAGAATCATAATGATCGCTGAGAAAAGTTTTTTTAAGTACGATTGCTTTTAAGGGTAAATACAAAGGAGCATGTACAAAAAATCCAATAATTGCAAAAGGAGTGAGTATCATTTTTTGCCAACCCGGAATTGTTATTGAAAGCAGTTTTTTTCTTTTTATGAAATCGTTTTTATCAATTTCAAAAACAGCTTTTTCCATTTCTGCCTTCAGCCGGGTATTAAAATTCTGGTTGCGCAGCCCATCCGCCTCACTCATGTCTGCATCATCTTTTGTTATAAGTTTACCAAAATGAATGAAAACATTTTTTCCAAATTTCCGAAATGAATTATAGTTGATGGCAACGGGCAACACTTTTAAGGGAATATTTTTATCCCAGCAACTGAATGCAAGACGTGCTGTTCCTTTTTTTAATGGACGCAAATGCCATTCGTTTATACATTTACCCTCACTAAAAATTTGTACAACACCATTCTGTTTAAAAACTTCATTACAGGCATCAAAGGTTTTATAATTTTCGTTCAGGTTTTCCACGCCTTCGCTGGTGCGGTAGACAGGCAGCATTTTAACCGAATTAAAAATTCGTTTTATCGGTTTATTAATAAATGCATCGCCACGTGCCAGTGACCAAATGGGTTGTTCAAATAAAATATCGAGTATCACCGCATCTAAAAATGAATTGGGATGATTGCTTGCCAATAACAAGGGCCCTTTTTCTTTCAGCATAGCCCGATTATTAATGACAAACTTTCTGCAAAAGATGAATGCAGCTAAACGAACCCAGATTTTTAAAATTGAATAAAGCAAGTCGGGAATTATAATTTTGAATAATGAATTAAAAATTGATATCCGTTATGGAAGTTTTTTAATCTGAAAGCTGCAATCAAAGGATTCTGTATTTCATTTCTATTCTTTCATCTTTCCAAATTTCCTGCGGGCTGATATAGGTATCATTATATTGAATAATGATTCCAGCTTTTGCCAATGCATCCCGTACCAATTCACTGCATATATAGTTTTTATTTTTTTCCCGCTTGCTGATACGGAATAAAATGCGCAACATGATCCGGAAAATTTCCCAATTGTCATAAGGTCGGGTGAGTTCATCTAATCCAAAACTAATTCCCCGATTCAGGTTTTCCTTTGGCACATCAATATTGATTTTGGCTAAAACAATCTGTCCTTTGTAAGCTCTTTTTTTTCCTTTGTAATCTCTGAGATACTTTGAAACAGGTATCAGTCTTATTCCTACATAAGGCTCTGCTTCCAGCACCATCACACGACGGAGCTCTTCATCTTTATAAATAATAGCCACATGACTCCAAACACTTTTTGTTAACCACTGAATGATACCTGAAAAAGTATAACTGCCGCTGCTAAAAAACAGATGCCCCGTTTTAAGATGATCCCTGATTTTTTCATACGGGATCACGGGCAGTTCCTGTAGCTGTTTTTTTGTGATTGCTTGCGCCATGTAATTTGGTGTCTGTAGTACGAACATAATAAAATTTCATCGTTCTTTGCGATGTGAGCAAACATTTAATCGTTATTGGTGGGGGAGCTGCCGGTTTTTTTTGTGCCGTAAATGCTGCACGAATGAACCCGGCTTTGAAAGTTACCCTGCTTGAAAAAAGTAATAAGCTTTTATCGAAAGTTAAAGTGAGTGGTGGCGGTCGCTGCAATGTTACCCATGCTTGTATTGATATTATTGAAATGAGTAAGCGATACCCCAGAGGTCAAAACTTTGTAAAGAAAACGTTTCACCAATTTTTTACAACGGATACAATCAATTGGTTTAAAGAAAGAGGAGTGGAGCTGAAAACTGAAACAGATGGAAGAATGTTTCCGGTCACGAATTCATCACAAACGATTATTGATTGCTTATTGAAAGAAGCTGTTAAGTATGGGGTGGAGATTTTGATGAATAAGGACGTTATGAAAATAAATATTATCCAGAAAAATTCCGGGACAATAATCAGTGTTCAATTCTCAAATAGTGAAATGATATCTGCAGATTATCTAAGTATTGCAAGTGGTGGTTTTCCAAAATCATCACAATTTGATTGGCTAAAAGAGCTAGGTCACACAATTGAAGAGCCGGTTCCTTCCTTATTTACATTCAACACGCCACATCATCCCATTACAAAGCTGATGGGTATAAGTGTGGAGAATGCTACAATAAATTTAGTTAGTTCTAAATTAGAAGAGTCAGGTCCGCTGTTAATTACACATTGGGGTTTGAGTGGTCCGGCTGTTTTAAAATTGAGTGCAAGGGGTGCAAGGGAGCTAGCAAAAAGGAATTGGGAATTTGAAATTCGTGTGAACTGGGTTAGTCCGAATAATGATTTAATCTTAAGGGATATTTTTTTTCAACAACGAACAAAAAATGCTGCACAAAAAATTATTAGTAAAAATAATTTTGGTTTGCCAAATCGTTTATGGGAATTTCTTGCCGGGCAAGCCGGAATAACTCATGAAATGCGTTGGGCCGATTTACCATCACCTATTCAAAATAAATTTATAAAAAATCTTTGTGCCTTTGAAGTTTCTATAAAAGGCAAAACAACTTTTAAAGAAGAGTTTGTAACTGCCGGTGGAATAAAATTAAATGAAGTAGATGCCAACACGATGATGAGTAAAAAAATTCCAAATCTTTTTTTTGCCGGTGAAGTATTGGATGTAGATGGTATCACCGGTGGTTATAATTTTCAGCATGCATGGACGAGTGGGTGGGTGGCTGCGAAGGCGATTGCCACTGAGTCATAGAAACACTGAGGTTTTATTTCTGAATCTCATTGATTATGTAGCAGTCTTAGTTGAACTTGCTTGCCGATAGACGAGTAGCGATAAGAACGTACAAGAGTGCGACGCAACCAAAGCTAAATCAAGGCTTAAAAGCTTGAATCCTAATCAAAAATTTTCTCCTCTCAGACCTTTAGACTCATGGCGAATAACCTTATCTTTGCCGCCCTCCGGCCCCGATAGCCATCGGGATAAATCCCCGGAAATAATAAACATGTTTTTCAATTTGATTTTTAAACAACTAAACGCTGATGCACAGGAGCCTTCATCTGCTAATGCAGACGAGACTACAGCGACAACAACTGCACCTGTAGAAACAGCCACAGAAGAAAAAGTGGTTGTACTGGAAACTGCTCACGACGATTTTGACTGGAGCATTGACAAACGAAACGTAACTTCTTACACCAACGAAGAAAAAGAGAAGTACGAAAAAGTTTACGACATGACTTTTGTGCAGATGAGCGACGGTGAATTGATTCAAGGCACTGTTGTTGGTCTTACAAAAACAGATGTGGTTTTAAACATCGGTTTTAAAAGTGATGGTTTAATTTCTTTAAATGAATTCCGCGACATTCCAAATTTAAAAATTGGTGATGAAGTAGAAGTAATGATTGTAGAAAAAGAAGACCGTGAAGGCTTACTGAACCTTAGCCGTAAGCAAGCCCGTACTACCCGTGCATGGGAAAGAATTGTAGAAGTAAATAAAACCGGTGAAGTGATTACAGGTATTGTTACTTCAAAAACAAAAGGCGGATTGATCGTAGATGTATTTGGAATGGAAACATTCTTACCCGGTTCACAAATAGATGTGAAGCCCGTTACTGACTACGATCAGTTTGTTGGAAAAACAATGGAGTTTAAAGTTGTTAAGATTAATGAAACAATTAAAAACGCTGTTGTATCGCACAAAGCACTTATCGAAAGCGACATTGAAGCACAACGTGCAGAAATAATGAGTAAACTTGAAAAAGGCCAGGTGCTTGAAGGAACTGTAAAAAACATTACAGACTTTGGCGCATTTATGGATCTTGGTGGACTCGATGGCTTATTGTATATCACCGATATTTCATGGGGCCGTATCTCACACCCAACTGAGGTGTTGAAGATGGATCAAAAAATAAATGTTGTTGTTCTTGACTTTGATGATGAGAAAAAACGCATCAGTCTTGGATTGAAACAACTGACTCCGCATCCATGGGATGTTTTACCAGAAAATATTGTAGAAGGAAATGTATTGAAAGGTAAAGTAGTAAACATAGAAGACTATGGCGCATTTTTAGAAATTCAACCGGGTGTGGAAGGCCTTGTACATGTAAGTGAAATAACATGGGCTAACTCACCAATTAATGCAAAAGAATTTTTTAAATTAGGCGATGAATATGAAGCAAAAGTTGTAACGCTTGATAAAGACAGCCGTAAGATGAGCTTGTCTATCAAACAACTTACTTCAGATCCATGGAGCGATATTGAAACAAAATTCCCAGAGGGAAGCAAGCATTCCGGTTTGGTAAAGAACATTACAAATTACGGAGTGTTTGTTGAACTTTCTTCCGGCATCGGTGGTATGATTCATATCAGCGACCTGAGTTGGTTAAAACGTTTCAATCATCCGGGAGATTATACAAAAGCAGGTCAGCATATTGATGTAATCATCATGGGTATTGATAAAGACAACCGCAAATTGCAATTAGGTCATAAACAATTGGAAGAAGATCCCTGGAATGCATTGCAAGATACTTTTGCTATTGGAACTGTGCATGAAGGTTCTGTTAGCAAACGTGATGATAAAGGTGCAGTAGTTCAATTGCCTTATGGATTGGAAGGATTTGCGCCTAACCGTCATCTTACAAAAGAAGATGGCAAAACAATTGCTGCAGAAGAAACAGCTCAGTTTTTAGTAATCGAATTTGATCGCAATGAAAAGCGAATCGTTCTTTCGCATACCCGTATTTGGGAACAAGTACAGGTAGATGTGCAGGAAGCTGCAAAGAAAGAAGCAAGAGTAGAAAATGAGAATACAAGAAAAGCGGTTAAGAATGTGCAGGCTAAAGTTGAGAAAGCAACTTTGGGTGATCTTGGTGTATTGGCTGAATTGAAAAAGAAAATGGAAGGTGGGGATGCAGAAGCTACACCGACAGTAGAGGCAACACCGGTAGCTGAAGCAACACCTGTAGCTGAAGTAGCACCAGTAACTGAAGTAACATCAGTAACTGAAGTAACACCAGTAACTGAAGTAGCACCAATTGCTGAAGCAGTACCAAAAGCCAAAAAAGTAAAAGCAGCTCCAAAAGTTGAAGCAGTAGCAACACCCGTTGTAGAAGCAGAAGCTACACCAGTAGCAGAAGCAAAAGCAACACCAGAAGCAGATGCAACAACAGAAGGTGAAGCAAAGAGTGAATAAGTGAATACGAATTAAAAACTCAAAATAAAAACGTCCCGATAGCTATCGGGACGTTTTTTTATTTGTATAACTAAAAAATTAAACCTGGTTGAAAACGGTTTGTGGAAATAAATTTTATACGTTGAACCGGAAGTGCATTACATCTCCGTCTTTTACTACATACTCTTTTCCTTCAATTCTTAATTTACCTACTTCCCGGCAAGCAGCTTCTGTACCATGCTGAATGTAATCATCATAACCAATCACTTCAGCTTTGATGAAACCTTTTTCAAAATCGGTATGAATAACACTTGCAGCTTGAGGAGCTTTCCAACCTTCATGTATTGTCCAGGCTCTTACTTCCTGTACACCTGCAGTAAAATAAGTATATAGATTCAATAATTTATATGTTGAATGAATTAATCTGTCGAGTGCAGGTTCTTTCATTTTATATTCATCCATAAACAATTCTTTATCTTCTGCATTTTCCAATTCAGAAATTTGCGCCTCTATCGAATTGTTCATAACAATCACTTCAGCTTTTTCATTTTTAACAGCTTCTTTCAAAGCATCTGAATATTTATTCCCGGTATGCATGGATGGCTCATCTACATTCGCTACATATAAAACAGGTTTATCCGTAAGCAGGCATAAATCAGCAATTGCAATTTTTTCTTCTTTATCCAAATCCATCTCACGGATATTTTTCCCTTTTTCCAGATGCTCTTTACATTTTATCAATACAACCAGCTCCGTTTTATACTTGGGTTCCAATTTTACTAATTTCTCTGTCTTCTGAATTTTTCTTTCTACTGCATCCAGATCTTTTAGCTGAAGTTCGGTATCAATAATTTCTTTGTCACTCACCGGGTTGATCGCACCTTCATCCCGCAAAACATTTTCATCTTCAAAACAGCGTATCACATGAATAATAGCATCTACCTCACGGATATTTGCTAAAAATTTATTTCCAAGCCCTTCACCTTTGCTAGCACCTTTTACCAATCCGGCAATATCAACAATCTCTAATTGGGTTGGTACAATACGATTTGGTTTTACCAATTCAGCTAATTTATTCAACCGACCATCCGGGACATCCACTAAGCCCACATTCGGTTCTATGGTGCAAAAACGATAATTGCTGGCCTGTGCTTTTGCACTATTGCTAACTGCATTAAATAAAGTTGATTTCCCTACGTTTGGTAATCCCACAATTCCGGCTTGAAGTCCCATGATACAATTTTAGATTTTAGACCTGCCAATGCCGGCAGGCAGGTTGCAGATTTAAGATTTTTAATCTAAACTGCATTTTTTTCAGGCGGCAAAGATAAGGGAATGAGCAGGAAGAGGAGCTATGCTAAACAGAGTTTAAAATCGTTTTTAATAAACAGTAACATTATTTGATACCTTGCAAGCACAATCAATAATTTTTATGGATACAAATTCATTCTTACTTTATGGTGCCAATGGTTATACGGGTAAACTCATTGCACAGTTTGCAAAAGAATATGGTTTAAAGCCTATTCTGGCAGGGCGGCGTGCAGAAGTTTTAGAGCCGATGGCAAAAGAATTAAATACTACTTATCATGTTGTTGACCTGAACGATACTGCAAAATTGGAATTTGTATTAAAAGAAGTACCAGTGGTATTGCATGCCGCTGGCCCATTTAATAAAACGGCAAAGCAAATGATAGATGCCTGTTTGAAAACAAATACGCATTATATAGATATTACAGGTGAAATTGTAGTTTATGAATTGGCAAAGAAACTGAATGATGCTGCACTGAAAGCTGGAATCATGTTAATGCCCGGCGCCGGTTTTGATGTAGTGCCTACTGATTGTATTGCGTTGTTCCTGAAAAATAAATTGCCGGATGCTACTGAATTAAAATTAGCATTTGCGTCAATCGGTGGAGGACTTAGCCATGGCACTGCCTTAACCATGTCCGAAGGAATGGGAGAACTAAGTGCAGAAAGAAAAGATGGAAAAATTGTAAGGGTACCACTTGGGCATAAAGGAATGTGGGTAGATTTTGGCATTAAGAAATTATTTGTAATGAGTATTCCCTGGGGTGATATTTCCACAGCTTATACAACTACAGCAATACCTAATATTGTAACCTATACCGGCGTTTCAACCAAAACTTTTAAGCTATTGAAATTTCAGTTTTTATATAACTGGCTTTTACGAACTTCTTTTATGCGTAATAAAGCAAAAAAGAAAATCAATAGTAAACCGGCCGGCCCATCTGAAGAAAGACGCTTAAAGAGTAAAGGATTAGTTTGGGGCGAAGTAAAAAATGCAAATGGACAAACAG